>JBMHCY010000081.1:0-45270 GCA_049889655.1 Puniceispirillales bacterium (SeqCode) | reverse complement strand
TCTTCATCGGGCTCAACAATACTGGCCAGAACCGGATCAGCCTCGATCGCCTGACGGACACGCCTGCTGCCGCGGTTCAGGACATTGTGCCGCCCGACCTTGAGGGCTTTCAGCGCCTGCAACTGCAGATCCATATCAATGCTGAGGCTGACATCCCTGCCCGGGGCAGGTTTTTCATCAACAAAACTCCGGATCGGCCGCCCCAGCGCGTTGACCAGAACCCGTTCACGCCCAGGCCTGCCGCGCAGGTTATCTTCAAGGGCCTTTTCCGCCCCGGACTTGCCGATGGAAAGATTGGCCAACTCACGGTTGATCAGGCCATCCTTGATCTCATCCTTCGTCACCCGATTGACATACCCCGTCAGATGACCGGCGATCATGCCCTGAGGATAAATCCGCTTCTGGATGCGGTCGAAATTGACACCCGGCAATTCGGGGCTGCGGACAACGAGACGCGAGACTTCCCGCTGAGTCAGGTCAGACCGGATCGGGACCGGCAGGAATGATGGCTGGTCACTGGCCTCTTCCAGCACCTGGGCAATCTCTTCATCCGTCAGTTCGATCAGCGAGGACAATACATCAAGAACCTTCGGCACATCACCGGCATAATCGGGAATGATGCTGAGCTCATAGGCTTCGGCATTGCCGGCCAGCAACCGGCCTTCGGCATCATAGAGCCGCCCCCGCGACGGCGGGATGATGCGGAAATCATATTTGTTACGGTCGGAAAGCTTGGTGTACTGGCTGCCCTGAACAACCTGAAGGTAATAGAGCCGGGCTGCGATCCCGCCGATCAGCGCCGCCTGGACCCCACCCAGGAAAAATGCCCGACGCGACATTTTGCTTTGATAATCACGTGTCCGCTTCGTGATCATGACGGGCGCTCCACCAGATCAAAGAGGCGGATCGGGGCCAGCATCCAGTTGAGGACCGGAAACAGCAGAACCGTGATCCCGTATTGGGAAAGCAGCGGCCTTACCGCGGGCACTTCCCCTGCCCACAGCGTGATGATCACCAGACTGTAGACCTGCACGCCAAAGAGAATGAGAGCGAATTCATACCAGACCGTACTGGCATCGGCATGGATCAGCATCGACCGGCGTGACAGCACGACCATCGATGCCAGCACCAGCATTCCCGTGCTGAAACCGAGCGGTGCCCCCTGCACCAGATCAAAGATAATCCCGGCGAGCACGATGGCGATCAGCGGCAATGCCACCGGCAGATAGATGAGGGTCAACACCGCCGTCATCAGCATGATCTGCGGGGTGGAACCGAAAAACACCGGATACTGGCCGAGGGCGATTTCGACAAATGCCATCACCAGCAGAGCGACTGTCCCCAGCACCTGAAACAGCAGTTCACGATCGGCATGGCGCGGGATTTTGGTCATTGCCGCGCCCCTTCCGCCCCGGAGACATCAGTTTTGGACCGCTGCCCAAGCGCATTCAGCCCTTCGAGCGAGAAGCCTTCATCCTGCGGCGGCAGCACCTGATAGGACTGTTCCAGCAGATCATCAACAGCATAACCCGGGTCTTCCGCCATGGTCAGGATGGTCACGAAACTCAGCCGTTTCAGGTCAACCACCGGCGCGACAGTGATCCGGCCATCCTGAATACTGTTGATCCGGCCGACAGGGATGCCCGGGGGCAGCACACCGCCATGCCCAGAAGTCTGAACAAGGTCACCGACCTTGACATTGGCCTCGGCGGAAAGAAACCGCAAATCCATGAACGTGCTGTTCAGCCCCGCCGTTGTCGCCGGCCAGGATGATGCCGACAGGATGACAGGGATCATGGCGTTGATATCGGTAAGCAGCAGGATCTGGCTGTGTTTCGGGCCGACATCGACAACAAACCCGACAAGTCCGTTATTGGTTGTTACCGCATTGCCCTTGCGGATGCCGTTCATTTTGCCGACATTGACCATCACACTATGGGCGAAAGTGCCGGCATTGAGGGCGACAACACGGGCCGATATCGGCGTCGCCCCGGCCGGGATGATCGCCCCGCTGACCGATCGCAACTGGCGGTTTTCACTTTGCAGCACTTCGGCCTTGCGGCGGTGTTGCTGAAGCCGCTGGATATCTTCTTTCAGCCGCAGGTTTTCTTCCCGCAGATTGGCAACCGCCGTCATGCTGTCCATCATCGAATAGACAGCCCGGAACGGTACTGAGATCACATCAACAACAGGAACGGTGAGCCCGGAGAAGATCCCGCGAAGAGAATTCATCGCGGTGATATCGGCCTTGCCTATGAGCAGCAGCGCGATCGAGGCAACAAAAAGAAAGGCATGGGTCGTCAGCCCATTGGATTTTTTGCTGCGCTTCTTTTTGCTGCTGGCATTGGCCATCGCCACCTCTTAGGCGCCGACAAGAACATTCTGCAAGGTACGCATTTCTTCAAGACAACGACCCGTGCCCAGCGCAACGCAGTTAAGCGGCTCTTCCGCAATCGAAACCGGCAGCCCCGTGGCTTCACGCAGAACCGTATCAATTTCCGTCAGCAGGCTGCCACCGCCGGTCATCACGATGCCCTTTTCGACAATATCAGCGGCCAGTTCAGGCGGCGTCTGTTCAAGCGCAACCTTGACCCCTTCGACGATCTGACGAATGGAATCCGACAGTGCATCCGCCACCTGGGCCTGCGAGATGGTGATCTCTTTCGGGACACCGTTGACAAGGTCACGGCCGCGAACCTGCCTTTTCTCGCCGCTGGAACCCTGCGGCTTGCAGGCAATACCGATCTCTGTCTTGATCCGTTCTGCCGAGGATTCACCGATCAGCAGATTATGGGTACGGCGCATGTAATTGATCAGGGCATCATCGAATTTGTCACCGCCGACCCGCACCGAATGGGCATAGACGATATTGCCAAGCGACAGGATCGCAACCTCGGTCGTGCCGCCGCCGATATCAACGATCATTGACCCGGAAGGTTCAGTCACAGGCAGCCCGGCACCGATCGCCGCTGCCATCGGCTCTTCAATCAGATAGACCCGGCGGGCCCCTGCACTTTCAGCAGATTCCTGAATTGCCCGGCGTTCCACCGCCGTCGAACCCGACGGCACACAGATAATAACCTGCGGGCTGGAAAGCGGCATCGAGCCGTTCACCTTGCGGATGAAATGCTTGATCATCTCTTCGGCAACCTCGAAATCGGCAATAACGCCATCAGCCATGGGGCGGATTGCCCGGATATTGCCCGGCGTCTTGCCCAGCATCACTTTGGCTTCGTTACCCACGGCCAGCACCTGCTGCTTGCCCCGCACCTGGGCGATGGCAACAACCGACGGTTCATTCAGGACAATGCCCTTGGATTTGACATAGACAAGCGTGTTTGCGGTTCCCAGATCAATGGCGAGATCTGATGAAAAAATGCCCCGAATTGCACCAAGCATGAGATATTACCGGAAACCGGCCCCCTGATATTCGTTCAAAAGTCTAACCCCCGGATGTCATTCTGGCCGGGGGAGACCCAATAGTGATGCTTGTTTAACCAACAAATGTGGCCAAAACCAGCACCAACAGGTCAATTTAGGCCTGTAATGGTGCTGGATTCAATCGAAAAATCAGTTCTTGGACTTATCGACGAGACGATTGGCCCCGATCCACGGCATCATGCCGCGCAGGGTTTCACCCACAGCCTCAATGCGGTGTTCACCGGCACGGCGACGCATCGCCTTGAACGACGACTGGCGGGCTTTGTTTTCAAGCATCCAGTCCCGGGTGAAACGACCCGACTGGATATCATCCAGGATCTCTTTCATCGCCTTGCGGGTTTCATCGGTAATGACCCGCGGCCCGGAGACATATTCCCCGTATTCAGCCGTGTTGGAGATCGAGTAGTTCATGTTGGCAATGCCGCCTTCGTAGATCAGGTCAACGATCAGCTTGACCTCATGGAGACACTCGAAATACGCCATTTCCGGATCGTAACCGGCATCGACGAGCGTATCAAAACCGGCCTTGATCAGCTCGCAGAGACCGCCGCAAAGCACGGCCTGCTCACCGAAGAGATCGGTTTCACATTCCTGACGGAAGGTCGTTTCGATAACGCCGGAACGGCCGCCACCAATTGCCGAAGCATAGGACAGGCCAATATCATGGGCGTTGCCGGAGGCATCCTGATGAACTGCCAGCAGGCAGGGAACGCCGCCACCCTTGGTGTATTCACCGCGCACGGTATGGCCGGGGCCCTTCGGGGCCACCATCAGCACATCGACATCCTTGGCTGGGACGATCAGATCGAAATGAACGTTGAGCCCGTGGGCAAAAGCGAGGGCTGAACCTGGGCGCATCCGGCCGGCAATCTCGTTTTCGTAGATTTCCGCCTGGAGTTCATCCGGCGTCAGCATCATCAGCACATCAGCCCATTCGGCCGCCTCGCTGACGGTCATGACCTTGAAGCCGGCCTCTTCCGCCTTGGCGCGGGTCGATGAGCCTTCGCGCAGGGCAACAGCCACTTCCTTGACACCGCTGTCTTTCAGATTGGCGGCATGGGCATGGCCCTGGCTGCCGTATCCGACGATACAGACCTTCTTGGATTTGATAAGATTGACATCGGCATCCCGATCATAATAGACGCGCATTAGGTATCTCCTGCTTGTTGGTAAATCAGCCTGCAGCTTTCCTGCTGACAGGCATATCGGCAACAGCCCCCCGGGAAATGGCGGAAACACCGGTACGGGAGACTTCCACCTGTCCCAGAGAAGCCATCAGATCGACAAAGGCTTCGACCTTTGAACTGCTTCCTGTAATTTCAAAAACAAAGGAATCGAGCGTGCTGTCCAGCGTCCGGGCCCGGAAGGTATCCGCGATCCGGAGGGATTCGATCCGCTCTTCACCTGTGTTGACCACCTTGACCAGCGCCAGTTCCCGTTCGATATGCTTGCCGCTGATCGTCAGATCACGCACCTTGTGCACCGGCACGATACGGTCAAGCTGGGCCTTGATCTGGTCAATCACCATCGGCGTGCCCGTTGTGACAATCGAAATCCGGGAGACGTGGTTGCGGGGATCAACCTCCGATACGGTCAGGCTTTCGATATTGTAGCCACGGCCGGAAAAAAGACCGATCACCCGGGCCAGCACACCAGGTTCGTTATCAACCAGTACGGAAATCGTATGGCGTTCTTCGAGTACTGTCATTGTTGTATCATCCATCAGACCAGCGCCATGCCTTCTTCGGAAGTCGGTTTTGCCGACTTGTCGTGCGGGCCCAGCAGCATTTCGTTATGGGCTGCCCCAGACGGGATCATGGGGAAACAGTTTTCTTCCTTGGCCACCCGGATATCCGCGAGCACAGGGCCATCGGTGGCGATCATCTCATCGATGACACCGTCGAGATCATCCGCCGTATGGGCACGCAGGCCCTTCATGCCGAAGGATGAAGCCAGTTGCATGAAATCAGGCAATGAGGATGAATAACTTTCGGAATAGCGGCTGCCGTGGTTCAGCTCCTGCCACTGCCGCACCATCCCCATCCATTCATTGTTGATGATGTAGATCTTGACCGGCAGGCGGTACTGGGACAGCGTCGACATTTCCTGCATATTCATCAGGAACGAGGCTTCACCGGCGATATCGATCACAAGCCCGTCAGGGTTGCCGACCTGAACGCCCATGGCGGCCGGCAGACCATAGCCCATGGTCCCGAGCCCGCCGGAGGTCATCCACCGGTTGGGGTTTTCAAAGCCGAAATACTGGGCCGCCCACATCTGGTGCTGGCCGACTTCGGTGGTGACGAACGCATCGAGCTCGCGGGTCTTTTCCCACAGCCGGTGAATAGCGTATTGCGGCTTGATGATCTCGCCGGTCTGGTTATAGGCGAGGCAATCAACAGCCTTCCATTCGCTGATCGTCTTCCACCAGGCCTTAAGCGCAGCCTGCTTCGGGGCGAACTTGATCGCCTTCAACTCTTCGATGAGCATCTCGAGCGCCCGACCGGCATCACCGACAATGCCCAGATCGACCTGAATGTTCTTGTTGATCGAAGACGGATCAATATCGATATGAATCCGCTTTGATCCCGGTGAGAACGCGTTGGTGCGGCCGGTGACACGGTCATCAAAACGAGCCCCGACATTCAGCATCACATCACAGTGATACATGGCCAGATTGGCTTCGTAGGTACCGTGCATTCCCAGCATCCCGAGGAAATGCGGATCGGAACACGGCAGCGTGCCAAGCCCCATCAGGGTCAGTGTTGTCGGGAAACCGGTCATGGCCACAAGGTCACGCAAACGGTCGGAAGCCGCCGGACCGGCATTGATGATGCCGCCGCCGCCATAGATAATCGGACGTTCAGCCTCAGCCAGCATCTTCGCGGCCTGCCTGATCTGATCCCGATCGGGTTCCGTCGACGGGTTGTAGCGGATTGTCGGCTGCGTTGTCTCAGCATCCCGATAAGGGACATCAGCCAGCTGGATATCCTTTGGCAGATCGACAACAACAGGCCCCGGCCGCCCGGTGGTCGCCACCTTGACCGCTTCATGCACCATCGAACAGAGGCTGTTGCCGTCTTTGACAAGATAATTGTGCTTGGTGCAGGGACGGGTGATGCCGGTGGTATCGGCTTCCTGGAAAGCATCGTTGCCGATCAGATGAGTCGGCACCTGGCCGGTCAGACAGAGAACCGGGATCGAATCCATCAGCGCATCAGTCAGCCCGGTGACAGCATTGGTCGCGCCCGGCCCGGATGTCACCAGAACAACACCGAGTTTGCCCGTCGAACGGGCATAGCCCTCAGCAGCATGGACGGCGGCCTGCTCATGGCGGACGAGCACGTGACGGATCGCATTGTTCTTGAACAAGGCATCGTAAATTGGCAGAACTGCACCGCCCGGATAGCCGAAGATCACCTCAACACCGTTTTCTTCAAGCACGCGCAGCAGAGCTTCCGCCCCGGGCATGGTATCAACGGATTGAGACGCCTTGCTATCAGGCGTGATGGCTTCTACTGCCTTTGAAGTGGCCATTGTCCTATCCCTTCGTGACCGTCTTGTTCCAGCAATCAAAAAAGAAAGCAAGCACCAGCCTGAACGCGTTCAGGTCGCTGGACTTGCCCTCATTTCATTATCACACGTATCGTGCAGTTTCTTTTTCCATAACTTGACAGGCGCGTCAAGCGTTAATTAATAATTTTTGACAAGTTTTCTTCAAAAAATCTTTTCAAATATTGCTCAAATTTTTGGCCGTCCCAGACAGCATCCGGCGTCAGTTGATGGCGGAACCAGGTAAGTTGTCTTTTGGCAAATCGGCGCGTGTCCCGGGTCGCCATTTCGACAGTTTCTTCGCGGCTGAATTTGCCGCTGATCAGACCTTCCACCGCCGAAAGCCCGACCCCTTTCATCAGCGGCAGGGTCGCATCAAGCCGCCGCGCAAGGAAGGTTCTGGCCTCTTCCACCGCCCCGGTTTCCAGCATTAACGGGAAGCGGGCATTGATCCGGCGGTAGAGTTCATCCCGTGGCGGCGCGATCAAGAGCACCTGCCGCGCCCCGATGAGAGCACCTTCGGGTGCCGCCTCCTGCCACTGGCTGAGCGGCTGGCCGGTGGCACGATAGACCTCCATTCCCCGGATAAGCCGCTGGCTGTCACCATCAGCAAGCCTGTCGGCGAGCAGCGGATCAACCTGGCCCAGTTCGGCCCTGAATGCCGCACCGCCAATATTCTCATGGCGGGCGATCACCGCCGCCCTGATGGCCGGGTCAACATCGGGGATCGGGGATATCCCTTCAAGGGCCGCCCGGATATACATCCCCGTCCCGCCGGTGAGGATCGGCAGCCGCCCAGCTTCCCGGGCCCGTTGCACAGCTGCGCGGGTAATGTCCAGCCACCCCGCCACCGAACAACGTTCCGCGCCATCAAGCACGGCATAGCCTTCATGCGGGGCCCGGGCGCGGTCATCGGCATCGGGAATGGCGGTCAGAACCGGCAGATCGCTATAGACCTGCATGGAATCCGCATTGATGACGACACCGTTGGCAGCCTCGGCAAGCGCCAGCGCAAAGGCTGATTTGCCACTGGCCGTGGGCCCGGCAATCACAACAATCGGCAAAGGCGTTTTCTGTTCCATGCTGCTGGCGATACGCGATTGCTCAGCGTGATGCAACCGCCGAATGAAAAGGGGCGGAACCGCAGTCCCGCCCCCGATCGGATCAATGATGCCGGTTTTAATTCACCGGCATGGCGACGAAGCGTTCGCGATCACCGCGGCGAACCAGCAGCAGCACGGAGGATTTGTCCTGATCCTTGGCCTCGTTGACGCCATCAATCAGGTCCGCAGTGCGGCTGATCTGCTTCTGGTTGATGCGGCGGATGACATCACCGGCCTCAAGGCCACGTTCGGCAGCAGGACTGCCTGCGACAACCTCGGAGACGACAACACCGGTGAGCGCCGTGCCGTTGACTTCTTCCGGCAGATTGAACTTCTCGCGGCTGGCCTCGTTGAGCGGATCAACGGTAAAGCCGAGGCTGGCGAAGGAATGGGACCGCTCGGCAGTCGGGGCCCTGTTGGACAGCAGACCGCTTTCCTCGGCCTGCTCGAGTTCACCGAGCTGGACAGTCAGCATGACATCCTTGCCGTTGCGGATCACCTTGACGCCGACATCCTTGCCGATGGCAGTTTCGGCGACAATCCGCGGCAGGCTCCGCATATCATCAATCTTCTTGCCGTCAAATTCAGTGATGATATCACCGGCCTTGACGCCGCCCTGCTGGGCCGGACCTTCGGGATGAACCGATGAGACCAGCGCGCCGGCCTCGCCTTCAAGCCCGAGACTTTCAGCGATGTCAGGGGTGATTTCCTGAATGAACACGCCGAGCCAGCCGCGCTTGGTGCGGCCGAATTCTTCAAGCTGATCGACAACATTGGTGGCAAGATTGGAGGCAATGGCGAAGCCGATCCCCACGGACCCGCCTGTCTGGGAGAAGATCGCCGTGTTAATGCCGATGACTTCCCCGTCGAGGTTGAACAGCGGCCCGCCGGAATTGCCCCGGTTGATCGCTGCATCAGTCTGGATGAAATCATCATAGGGCCCGGAGCCGATATCACGGCCGCGCGCCGAGACGATCCCCGCCGTCACCGTCCCGCCAAGACCAAATGGGTTACCGATGGCAACAACCCAGTCACCGACATCGAGCGTATCACTGTCACCGAAGGAAACAGCCTTCAGCGGCTCGCCTTCCGGATCAATCTGCAGCACGGCAATATCGGTTTTCGGATCACGGCCCAGCAGCACGGCATCGAAGGTTTTGTCATTATAAAGGGTGACCCTGATCTCGTCAGCGCTTTCGATGACGTGATTGTTGGTCACGATGATCCCTTTCTGATCGATAATGAACCCGGAACCGAGGGCCTGAGAGCGTTGCTGGCCGCCACGGTTGCGGAACTCTTCAAGGAAGTCCTCAAAAGGTGAGCCGGGCGGAAAGGTCGGGAAATTACCGCCCTGGCCTTCGATAACCGTGGTTGTCGAAATATTGACCACCGAGGGGCTCAGCGTTGATGCCAGTTCGGAAAAACTTTCATGGGCTTTGGCCGGCAGCATCGTGAAGATGAGCATCGCGGCCATCGACACCAGCATCAGGAAGCGGCCGGTGGCAGGCATGGTCGTGGTCTCGGTTCGAATGAGATTCATCATCAGCTCCTCAAGTCAATGGAAGCCCCATCACAAGGCATTACTGTGGCGGGGATAAGGCCAAGATTGGGGCAAAACAGGGCAGTGACTGCCCTGTCTGCGTTTAATTGTTGTTGCCGGACTTCTGGCCGAAGAACCGGAAAAACTCACTGTCTGGTGAGAGGATCATGGACGTGCCGTCCTCGGTGAAGGATTCACGATAAGCCTGCATCGACCGATAGAATGCGAAGAACTCTTCATCCTCACCAAAGGCTTCGGCATAGATGCGGATGGATTTGGCATCACCTTCACCACGCAGGATCTCGCTTTCGCGGCGGGCTTCAGCCAGCATCACTGTCCGGGTCTTGTTGGCGTCGGCACGGATTTTCTGGGCCTCTTCCTCACCGGTAGCGCGGAATTCCTTGGCTTCCTGTTCCCGCTCGGATTTCATTCGGTTGAAGATGTTCTGCGACGTCGCATCAGGGTAATCAGCCCGGCGGATACGGACATCGATGATCTCAAGCCCGAGCGAACCTGCGGATTCATTTACCTCTTCCCTGATCTGGGTGATGATCTGGCCGCGCGATGCCGACAGGATGCTCACTAGCGTTTCCGCACCGAGAACCCGACGCACCGATGAATCGATCATCGCATCAAGCCGCTGCTGGGCCCCGCGGACATTGCGGACTGTCTGATAAAAGAGCAGCGGATCAATGATCCGGTAACGGGCATAGGTATCCACCTCAAGCCGTTTCTGATCCGCCAGGATCACCTCTTCGCTGTCGGAGGACACCAGCGACAGCACGCGGTTTTCATAGAAGATGACATCCTGGATGAAGGGCAGTTTCCAGTTCAGCCCCGGTTCCTGGATGGTGCGTTTTGGCTCGCCGAACTGGAGAACAATCCCCTGCTGGGTCTGCTCGACGATAAACAGGGCGCTCAAGGCGGTGAAACCGGCCACAGCAATCCCGACAATGGACAAAGTCGATGTTTTCATCAGAGTCTCCTTACTGGGCGGCTTTCGGTTTCAGTTCCTGCAACGGCAGATAGGGAAGAACCCCGGCACCGGCACTGTCCTGATCGATGATAATCTTGTTCACATTGCCAAGGATCTGCTCAAGCGTTTCAAGATAGATACGCTCGCGGGTGACATCCTTGTTTTCCAGATACGCCATATAGACCTGCTGGAAACGGCTGGCATCACCTTCGGCGCGGCTGACGATCTCCGCTGCATAGGCTTCGGCTTCGGCGATGATCTGGGCAGCCTCACCCCGGGCCCGCGGGACAACATCGTTGCGGTAGGCCTCGGCTTCGTTCTTGAGCCTGTCTCTATCCTGACGGGCCCGCTGGACTTCGTTGAAGGCGTCGATCACATCGGCGGGCGGATCAACCGCCAGCAGCTGGACTTCACGGACAACGACCCCGGCCTCGTATTCATTGAGCAGTTCCTGCAGCCGCATCTTGGCTTCGGACTGGATCTGCTGGCGGCCTTCGGTCAGCGCAAACTGGATATCAACATCACCGACGATGCCGCGCATAACAGCCTCGGCGGCAACCTTGGTCGTTTCGACCGGATCAACGAGGTTAAAAAGATACTGGCCGGCATCACCGATCCGCCAGAAAACGACGAAATCAATATCGACGATGTTTTCATCACCGGTGATCATCTGGCTTTCGGAAGGCACATCACGGCGGCCGCCGCGATCTGTCCCGACACTGCGGAAGCCGACATCGATGCGGTTATCGCGGGTTACCTCAGGCTTAAGCACGGTTTCGATCGGATAAGGCAGATGATAATGCAGCCCCGGCGATGTGGTTGACGTCCACTCACCAAAGCGCAGAACAACACCCTGCTGCTGGGTATTGACACGATAGAACCCGGAAAGCAGCCAGATCCCGATCAGGATGATAAGGCCGATCTGCCATGATCTTTTGCCGAAATTACCAGGAACCATCCGGTTGAACTGTTCCCGTGACTGACGCATCAGATCATCGAATTCAGGCGGCTTGCCGCCACCGAAGGAAGGCCCGCCGCCGCTGGGTTTCTGGGGCTTGCCGCCCCAGGGGCTGCCGCCATTGCCTCCGCTTCCCTGATTATTGAATGGCATGTTGTTCTCCGGTTCTGTTCTGCCTTGAGCCTGTTACCATCCCGAATGATAGCAACAAACGGGTTTGAACATCTTGTATTTAATTTACGGTCTTCATATTTGTACTGTATGAACAAATTTCAACCAGAGGAACCCGGTTAATCGCCCCTCTTTCTTATTTTCCTGTGATCTGCTGCCCTGAAGGATGACCCCATGGCCACCACGCTTACCGAAGAGATGATCCTGACCGCTCTGAAGCGCGTTCCCTTTGACGGTGTCGACCGCGACCTCGTGGCCAGCGGCATCGTCTCCGGCATCATGATCAAGGACGGCAATGTCGGTTTCAGCCTTGAGATCGACCCCGCCGATGCCGAACAGATCGCACCGCTGAAAGATGCTGCCGAAAAAGTCGTGCTGGGGCTGCCGGGTGTCACCTCGGCCACCGCCATGCTCACCGCCCATCAAAAGGCAAAGCCGCAACCCCCGCAGACCGAAGCCCCGCAAGCCGCCATGCACAAACCGGCAAAGCACATCATCGCAGTGGCCTCGGGTAAGGGCGGGGTCGGCAAATCCACCACAGCCATCAATCTGGCACTGGCCTTCAAGGCCGAGGGCAAATCCGTTGCCATTCTCGATGCCGATATCTACGGGCCGTCACTGCCCCGGCTGCTGGGCACATCCGCCCGCCCGGGCACTGAAAACAACAAAATCGTCCCTATTGAAGCCTACGGGATCAAGGCCATGTCCATCGGCTTTCTGATGGCCGAAGATACCGCCACCATCTGGCGTGGGCCGATGGTCATGTCGGCACTCGAGCAGATGCTCCGCGATGTACTCTGGGGTGATCCGGATATCCTGATCATCGATATGCCCCCCGGAACCGGTGATGCCCAGCTGACACTGTCGCAGCGGGCCAGCCTGGCCGGTGCGGTGATCGTCTCCACACCACAGGACCTCGCCCTGATCGACGCCCGCAAGGGGCTCAATATGTTCAACAAGGTCAATGTCCCCGTGCTGGGGATCATCGAGAATATGAGTTATTTCATCTGCCCGTCCTGCGGTGATGAATCGCATATTTTCGGCCATGGCGGGGCTGAGAACGAAGCCACAAAACTGGGGCTGCCTTTCCTTGGCAAAATTCCGCTGGAAATGGAAATCCGTGCTAATGCCGATGCCGGGACACCGATTGTCGCCAGTCAGCCGGACAGCCCCCACAGCGCAGCCTATGTGGCCATCGCCCGCAGTTTGCTGCCGCAGTTGCAGGAAACCCCGCGCCAGGCCCCCAGCATCACGATCAACTAAACCCGTTCGAGGGTCACATAGGCATGACCCGGTGTTTCACCATCGGGTGCGTGCGTCTCGCGGGCGGTCTCCCGCCATTGATCCGGCAAGATCGCGGGGAAAGACGCCGCCCCTTCCGGGGCCAGATCGACCTCGGTCAACTCGATCCGTGAGGTCCGTTCCAGATAGGCTGCATAAATCTCGCCGCCTCCGAAAATGATGATCTCGCGGCCGCGTTGCGGATCAGCCTCAATCCATGCTGCCGCCATGGCCAGGGCCGTTTCCTCATCATGGGCGACGAGCACCCCGTCGGCGGCAAAATCACGCTGGCGGGTGAGCACAATATTGGCCCGTCCCGGCAGCGGCCTGCCGATCGACAGATAAGTCCGCCGCCCCATGATCATCGGCTTGCCCATGGTCAGCGCCTTGACCCTCTTAAGATCGCCCGACAGATGCCAGAGCAGTTTTTCGCCGTCACCGATCACCCGGTTGCGGGCCATCGCCACCACGGCAACAAGTGGAAACGAAGGAGTATCTGCGGTCATACCGAAACCTTTGCCGGAATATGGGGGTGGGGGTCGTAGTCATCGATGCGGAAATGCGCGGCGGTGAAATCTTCCAGCCTGTCGGGCGGGTCGACCAACACCAGCTTCGGCAGTGGCCGCGGCTCCCGCGACAGTTGTTCCCGGGCGGCATCAAGATGATCACGATAGAGATGGGCATCCCCCATGGTGTGAACAAACTCACCCACCTCGAGCCCGGTCACATGGGCGATCATATGTGTCAGCAAGGCATAGGACGCAATATTGAACGGCACCCCCAGAAAGACATCGGCACTGCGCTGATAGAGCTGGCAGGAAAGCCGCCCCTTGCTGACATAGAACTGGAACAGGCTGTGGCAGGGGGGCAGCGCCATGCCTTCGATTTCGGCAGGATTCCAGGCACTGACCAGCATCCGCCTCGAATCGGGGTTGTTGCGGATCATCTCAACAAGGTTGGCAATCTGGTCGATGCTGCGGCCGTCAGGGGCTTCCCAGCGCCGCCACTGTTTGCCGTAGACCGGGCCGAGATCGCCGTTTTCATCCGCCCATTCATCCCAGATGCTGACACCGTTATCCTTGAGATAGGCGATATTGGTGTCACCCCGGAGAAACCAGATCAACTCATGGATGATCGATTTGGTATGCAGTTTCTTGGTGGTGAGCAGCGGAAAGCCTTGCTGCAGGTCATAACGGGACTGCCAGCCAAACAACGAGAGCGTCCCTGTGCCGGTCCGGTCCGATTTCTCGTCACCACGGGTGAGGATGGCATCAAGGAGATCAAGATAGGCGCGCATAATGGTCTCTCGGGCAGGAAAGTAATGGCTTTATTTTATCCCTGCCCGCACCCGGATTGCCACCGCTATTTTGGCCCCGTGACGATTTCATGCAGTAGTTCTTGGATTCTGTAGCCCAAAGGACTATGATGAGAATGCTGTTTTACAGCTATGGCGATAAACGCGTTGCGGAATAAGCAGAGCGGACCCGGGGGCAGTGCCCGGCGCCTCCACCATAATTTCCAAAAGGTTTATGGGGGCGAACCAGGATCGACGCATGTAGTAAAGGCAAGGTCTTCGCTCGGCATGGTACCACCGATATCGGGCCAATGAGTAGTTGCAAATGACAACAATGCTCCGGTTGCTGTTGCTGCCTAACCGCAGTACCAAAAACCATTCTCAAGTCCAGTGAGTTGAGCCTCGCTGGCGGGGTTTTGGGCGCACCTGGCAACAGAAGCGTCCTCTACTCTCAAGTCAGGCCGAAGATGGCTTGTCAGAGAGCGCACGGGGTGTCAGTGTGTTATGACCTCGTGCAGGGGGACAAAATGGACGACGGCAAGAATTCTTTTACGCCACAAATCAACTACGAATTGCTCGTTGAGGAAGCCTTGCGGTCTGTTGTTCGGTCATCTCTCAGGATTGCCCAGGAAAACGGGCTCCCCGGAGAAACGCATTTTTTCATCACCTTTCTGACAACCTATCCCGGTGTTGATATCCCGCAGCGGTTGCGGGAAAGCCATCCGGAAAAGATGACAATCATCCTCCAGCATCAGTTCTGGGACCTCAACACCGATACCCAGGAATTTTCCGTGACCCTGTCTTTCGGCGGCAAGCGCGAAACCCTGACAGTCCCCTACCAGGCGATCATCGATTTCAATGATCCTTCTGTCGGTTTCGGGTTGCAGTTCAGCCATGAAACCCATGCCGATAACGAAGGCAGCGGCGACGAGGCTATTGACGTCACCAAGACGGACGAAGACAATCAACACAGCGCGGATGTTGTCTCGCTGGATACCTTCCGCAAAAAACCCTAACCACCAAACCGGTTAAAACGCCATGAGTTTTTCCTATACCCCCATGTTTCCCACCTCCGGGGCGGAAACCGAATGGGATTGTGTCACCACCGACCATGTCAGCACCTTTGATGTCGACGGGCAGCGGTTTCTGCGGATTGCCCCCGAAGGCCTGACGCTGCTGGCCGAGCGCGCCTTCAAGGATATCTCGCATCTGCTGCGGTCGAGCCATCTTGCCCAGTTGCGCGCCATTCTCGACGATCCGGAAGCCACCAGAAACGACCGTTTCGTGGCACTTGAGATGCTCAAAAACGCAGTCATTGCCGCCGATCAGGTTCTGCCCATGTGTCAGGATACGGGAACCGCGATCATCAGCGGGACCCGAGGGGAACGCGTGCTCACCGGCGGTGATGATGCGGCGGCTCTTTCACACGGGGTCTACAACACGTATCTGAACAACAACCTGCGTTATTCGCAACTCGCCCCGCTTTCCATGTTTGAGGAAGTGAACACGAAAACCAACCTGCCTGCCCAGATTGATCTCTATGCCGGCAAGGGTGATGAATATCACTTCACCTTTATCCAGAAAGGCGGCGGCTCCGCCAACAAATCCTTCCTCCACCAGCAGACAAAGGCCCTGCTCAACCCCGAAGGGCTGGCAACGTTCATTGACGGGGCCATCAGGTCACTGGGGACAGCCGCCTGCCCGCCCTATCATCTGGCGGTCGTGATCGGCGGGACATCGGCTGAAACGACCATGAAGACTGTCAAAATGGCCTCAGTGCGGGCCCTCGATTCGCTGCCCACGTCCGGCAGCGAGGGCGGCCATGCCTTCCGTGATCTGGAATGGGAGGAAAAAATACTCCAGATGACGCGCGAAATGGGGATCGGGGCCCAGTTCGGCGGCAAGTATTTCTGCCATGATGTGCGCGTCATCCGGTTGCCGCGGCACGGGGCCTCATGCCCTGTCGGGATCGGCGTGTCCTGTTCCGCCGACCGCCAGGCGATGGCCAAGATCACCGCAGACGGGATTTTCATCGAAAGGCTTGAACGTGATCCGTCCCGATACCTCCCCGATGTGATCAGCGATGAAGGCGATGATGCGGTGGCTGTTGATCTCAACCAGCCGATGGCGGATATTCTGGCCACGCTCAGCCAGCATCCTGTCAAGACACGGCTCAGCCTGACCGGAACGCTGATCGTTGCCCGTGATATCGCCCATGCAAAAATCCTCGAAAAACTTGAGGCCGAAGGTGCCCTGCCCGATTACATCAAGAACCACCCTGTCTATTATGCCGGACCGGCCAAAACCCCTGACGGCATGGCCTCTGGCAGTTTCGGGCCGACCACAGCAGGCCGCATGGATGCCTATGTCGACCGTTTCCAGGCTGCCGGCGGGTCCATGGTCATGCTGGCCAAGGGCAACCGCAGCCGGACGGTCCGAGAGGCCTGCAAAAAGCATGGCGGGTTTTATCTCGGGTCAATCGGTGGGGCGGCGGCCAAACTCGCGCTTGATGCCATCCGCCATGTCGAGGTGCTGGAATACCCGGAACTGGGCATGGAAGCCGTCTGGAAGATCGAGGTTGAGGATTTCCCGGCCTTCATCATCATCGATGACAAGGGCAACGATTTCTTCAATCTGGATTAAACCCGGCCGCGCAGTTTGCGTGGCTTCGGGCCGCCGGTGACCCAATCCAGCAGCTCGACCGTATGCACCACCGGGGCGGTGCTGTCCTGAAGCTGATTCATACAGCCGACATTTCCGGCAGCGACGATATCCCCGCCCGTGGCATCGATATGGCCAGTCTTGCGCTCTTTGAGCTCACGGGAAATTTCAGGGTTGAGAAGGCTGTATGTGCCGGCTGACCCACAGCAGATATGCGATTCCTGCGGCGTCAGCACCTCAAACCCGGCACGCCGCAGCAATTCCTGCGGGACCGTGCGGATACGCTGGCCGTGCTGCATCGAACAGGCGGAATGGTAAGTCACCCGCAGCCCGGCTGAAATCTTCGGGTCAATGGCGGCAAGACCGATCCGATCAAGATATTCAGTGATATCGAGGGTCAGTGACGAGACCATGGCGGCATCATCGGCGAGGGTTGAATCGCCTGCGAAACGATCACCGTAATCCTTGATCGTTGTCCCGCAGCCTGATGTGTTGACGATGATCGCATCAAGATGGCGGTATTTCCTCTCCCCTGCCCAGGTGCGGATTGTCGCGGCCATGGCATCATGGGCGGCATCATCAACCCCGGTGTGATGGGCGAGCGCACCACAGCAATAGGCATCCTTGCGGACAACAACCTCGACCCCGAGACGGTTGAGCAGCCTGATCGTCGCGGCGTTGATATCACGGTCGACGGCCCGCTGGGCACAGCCTGCCAGCAGCGCCACCCTTGCCTTTGGCGGAGCCGTATCAGGGCTGTAGACCTTGTCTGACCCCCCTACCGGATCAAGCCGGGGCATGGATTTCGGCGCGGCATCGAGCATCCCCTGGAGTTTGCGCGGCAGCATGGCCCCGAAAGGCCGGGCCAGCCAGCCCAGCATCAGGCCGAACCAGGCGCGGCGGCCATGGCTGAGCATACCCACGATCAGCTTGCGGAAAGTCGCATCAGCCCATGTTTTGGGGCGCAATCCATCAGCGTGCTGGCGGCCGATATCAACAAGATGCATATAATCGACACCGGAAGGACAGGTGGTCATGCAGGAAAGACAGGTCAGGCACCGGTCAAGGTGATAACCTGTCGTCTCGGCACTGTCCTTGTTGCCCTCAAGCAGATCGCGGATCATCCAGATCCGGCCGCGGGGGCTGTCGCGTTCATCGCCAGTCACCAGATAGGTGGGGCAGGTTGCAGTACAGAAACCGCAATGCACGCATTTCCTGAGGATTTCATCCGCCCGGGCGATATCCGGCTGTTTCAGTTTGGTTTTGGTGAACCGGGTCTGCATCATCAAACCCCTTCATACATCCGGCCGGGGTTGAGCACCCCGACGGGATCAAAAACTGATTTGACGCGCTTTGTTAAGGCCATCAGGGCCTGCGGCTGGGGCGGGAATACCGGCAGTGACCGGCGCATTGCTTCCGGGGCTTCAATGAGGGTGGCGTGGCCGCCGGTTTCCTCAAGCATGGCCCGGATCGCTGCTTCGCCGCCATCACCACCGGCGGGGTGGCTAAGCCAGATCATCCCCCCGGCCCAATCGGCATAGGCCCGGCAGTTTGGTCTTTCCATCAGCCGGGCGAGCAGCCGCCCCCCGGTCTCAGGCGGACAGGAAATTTTCCAGATCACCCGGTTATTCTGGGGTGGCAGGAATGTCCGTTCACGCAAGTCAGCATGGATCGTGTCGCTGTCCTCAGGGCCAAGCACCACCCCGGGGCATTGCTGATCAAGCCCAGCAAGTGCAGTGCTGCGCGCCTTGACCGAAATCTCAAACCCTTCAACACGGATCGCCGCGACGACGCCTTTCTGGATGAAATCAGCCAGCGCCTTTGTCGATGAATAGACCGCCACCGAGGCCGGGATGATCGCCGCCATCGTGGGTTCATGAGGGCTGGCAAAAGCCTGATTGAGCAACTGACGGGCATTTTCGGCATCGGCGCAGGCATAAAGAATAGTGGCGGCGGTTTCCGGTTTCGGCATCGTCTTGAAGGTGACTTCATGCATTACGGCCAGAGTGCCAAACGACCCCGCCATGAGTTTCGAGAGGTCATAGCCGGTGACGTTCTTGACAACACGGCTGCCGGATTGAAAAGCCTCACCGCGGCCGGAAATCGCTTTGAACCCCAGCACGTAATCCCGTGCAGCCCCGGCCACAAGCCGCCGCGGCCCACCCTGATTGGTGGCAATAATCCCGCCGATGGAGCCGTGAGCCCCGGCCACACCTTCGCCCCCGTGCGGCGGATCGAAAGCCAGAATCTGACCGGCATCATCAAGCGCTGCCAGAATATCAGCCAGCGGCGTCGCCGCATGGGCAGTCATCACCAATTCGTCAGGTTCATAGAGGGTGATTCCCGAAAGCCCGCCAAGATCAAGGGTGGCATCCGCCTCGACAGGCCTGCCCAGGCCGCCGCGGCTGCCTGTACCGATGACGTTGAGGCTTGTCTCCGCAGCCACCGCCTCGCGGATAGCCTCATGAAGGCTGGTGCTGTCGGTTACAGCGATCCGTGAAGGGCTATTCGGCTGTGTCATCATCGGTCAGAATCGTGGCAGGTCAGGATGCGGTAGCTTGCCCTTGTGGACGTGCATCCGACCCAGTTCGGCGCAGCGATGCAAGACCGGGAAGACCTTGCCCGGATTGAGCAGGTGATCCGGGTCAAAAGCGCATTTGAGCCGCTGCTGCTGTTTCAGGTCATCATCGGTGAACATCTCACCCATCAGGTCACGCTTTTCAACACCGACACCGTGCTCCCCTGTCAGGACACCGCCGAGTTCAACACAGGATTTCAGGATCGCTGCCCCGAATTCCTCGGCGCGCTGCATCTCCCCGGGGGTGTTCGCATCAAAAAGGATGAGCGGGTGCAGATTGCCATCACCGGCATGGAACACATTGGCGACACGCAGGCCGAATTCCTGGCTCATCCGGGCCATGCGGGAGAGCATTTCCGGCAATTGCCGCCGCGGGATGGTTCCGTCCATGCAGAGATAATCCGGCGAAATACGCCCGATGGCCGGAAACGCGGCCTTGCGCCCGGCCCAGAACAGCTCGCGCTCTTCCTCGGTTTCCGAAACCCGGATCGAGGTTGCCCCGGATCGCTCGACAATCGCGCTGACCTTGGCTGTCAGATCAATGACCTCGGCTTCCGGGCCATCCAGTTCGACGATCAGCAGGGCATCGGCGTTGCGCGGGTAGCCTGCACTGACAAAATCTTCCGCAGCGTTGATCGCCGGGTTGTCCATCATCTCAATCCCTGCCGGAATGATCCCGCTGGCGATGATTGCACCGACGCTTTCTCCGGCCTTGACGGTTTCATCGAAGCCAATCATCAACGCCTTGCGGATCGCTGGTTTTTGCAGAATACGCACCGTCACCTCAGTAACGATCCCGAGCAGCCCTTCGGAGCCGGTCATGACGCCCAAGAGATCATAGCCGCCGGCATCAAGATGCTTGCCGCCGAGCCGCAGCACCTCACCATCCATGGTCCCCATCTCAAGCCCAAGCAGGTTATTGGTGGTCAGCCCGTATTTGAGGCAATGCACGCCGCCAGAATTTTCAGCCACGTTGCCGCCGATCGAACAGGCGATCTGGCTGGATGGATCAGGGGCATAGTAAAAACCTTTGTGTTCAACGGCGGTGGTGATTGCCAGATTGGTCACGCCAGGCTGGGCCACAACAGCCCGGTTTTCATAATCAATATCGAGAATCCGGTTCATCCGGCTGAGCCCGAGCAGAACGCCATCAGCGAGCGGCAGGGCACCGCCGGAAAGCGATGTTCCGGCCCCACGCGGGACAATCTTGAGGCCGTTTTCCTGGCAGTAGCGCAGTACTGACGCCACTTCGGCCGTATCGGCGGGCAGCGCGACAACCAGCGGTGTCTGGCGATAGGCGTTGAGGCCGTCGGATTCAAACGGGCTCATGGCAGCGGTTTCAGCCACAACCCCTTCCTTGCCCAGAAGAGATTGGAGGTCTGAGGCTATTTTTTCCCGCTGTTTGATCACAGCCTTGTCGGGTCGGGGCATTTTCATCAGTATGATCCGCCTGCCAGAAATTCGTGAAGTTTGCATTCAGGAATAATTGGTCATACCGCAGAATAATGGATCAGCCAATAAAAAACCCGGCCTGAGCCGGGTCAATTGGAAGCGGAAACCAGCGCTTAGCCCTGGCGTGCCTTCATCCGCGGGTTCTTCTTGTTGATCACATAAAGACGGCCGCGACGGCGCACAACCTGGCAGTTGCGGTCACGTGATTTCAGGGTCTTGAGCGAACTTGCGACTTTCATGGGTCCAATCTTTCCATCTCGATCCCCCATCCGGCGGGGGTGTTGAGCAGGTTATATACAACCTTGGTCCGGGGATGACAACCCCTCTTTGATGATTTTGGCGATCACGCGGGGCAGGATACGCCTGTGCCCTGCAGGCCGCAGTATCCGCCCGGGTTCTTGTGCAGATACTGCTGGTGATAATCCTCGGCCAGGTAATAGTCCCCGGCAAGGGCGATCTCGGTGGTGATCGCCCCGCGGCCGCTGTGACGCAGGGCCTTGGCATAGGAATCGCGGCTGGCCTCGACCATCGCCAGGTGTTCAGCATTGTCAGCATAGATCGCCGAGCGGTACTGGGTGCCGACATCATTGCCCTGACGCATCCCCTGGGTGGGGTCATGGCTTTCCCAGAACACCTGCAAGAGACGGTTGAGGCCAATCACCGCCGGATCAAAGACAACCTCGACAATCTCGGTATGGCCGGTTCCGCCGGAACAGACTTCACGGTAGGTGGGGTTCGGGGTATGGCCGCCCGCATAACCGACAGAAGTTGTCCAGACCCCGGGCAACTGCCAGAACAGTCTTTCCGCCCCCCAGAAACAGCCCAGGCCAAAAAGAATATGGCCAAAGCCTTCGGGAAACGGCGGCACAATCGGGTTGCCGAGCACAGCATGGGGCAGCGGATCAAGGATCGGCGTATCGCGCCCGGGTAGCGCCTCTTCACGGCCCAGCACAGTCATGGGTTTGAGCAGATTGGCAAACATGGCATCAGTCTCCGATAGCGGTCAGGCAGTGATCATAGTCTCAAGATGCGGCAAAAATTCGGCATAGGATGAAATCACGCTGTCAGCCCCAAACTGGCGAACATCGCGATCGGTATAGCCCCAGTCAACAAGCATGATGCGGGCACCGGCAGCCCGAGCCGCCCCGAAATCCGCCTTGCTGTCACCGACCATCACAGTGGCTGCGGGATCAAGGCCGATCTGCCGTGCAGCAGCGATAACAGGATCAGGATCAGGCTTGCGTTTGGGGGTGGTGTCGCCGCCGATCACAGCATCGAAATAGCGGTCGAGACCGAAATGATCCAGCACCAGCCGGGCGGTTTTCTCGCGCTTGTTGGTACAGAGGCTGAGGCCGTACCCTGCCGCCTTGAGTGCATCCAGTGTCTCTTCAACACCCTCATAAAGCTGGGTTTTGACCACCGGTTCCTGTTCGTACACCTGCCGGAAATAAGCGAAGGTCTCATCCACCTTTTCAGGATCGGGATCAACGCCGATCACGTTCATCCCGCGGATGATCAATTCCTGCATACCGCCGCCGATCAGCATCTCGACATCATTGACAGCAAGTGCCGTCATGCCGGGCTGGAGCCGGGCCAGAGCCGTGTTGAGATGATGGGCAATATCCGGCGATGAATGCACCAGCGTGCCGTCGAGATCAAAAAGAACACCTTGCGGGGACATGATCAGCGCCCCTCCAGGGCAGCCACACCGGGGAGCACCCTGCCTTCCATCCATTCGAGGAACGCCCCACCCGCAGTGGAAACATAATGAAAACTGTCTTCAACCCCGGCAGCATTGAGGGCCGCCACGGTATCACCGCCTCCGGCAACCGAAACCAGCCCGGCGGCTTCTGTCCGGGCGGCAACATGGCGGGCCAGCGCGACGGTGGCCGCATCAAAGGGGGTGATCTCAAAAGCACCCATGGGGCCGTTCCAGACAAGGGTTCTTGCCGCATCAACAGCCGCCATGGCCCGGGCAACGGTTTCCGGCCCGGTATCGAGGATCATTTCATCATCGCCGATTGCCTCTTCACCGACCCGCAGCGTCCGGCTCGCCGCCCCGGCAGCGAATTCTCGCGCCAGCACAACATCATCGGGAAGGATCAGATCACATCCGGCGTCAGCAGCGGCTTCCATGATCGCCCGGGCTTCATCCTGCATCTCGGCTTCCGCCAGCGATGCGCCGATGGCAACGCCCCGGGCCAGCAGGAATGTGTTGGCCATGCCGCCGCCGACGATCAGGCTGTCGACACGCCGGACAAGGTTGTTGAGCACTGCCAGTTTGGTCGAAACCTTGGCCCCGCCGACCACAGCAGCAACCGGCCGTTGCGGGTTATCGAGTGCTGCCGCGAGAGCGTGCAGTTCTTCGGCCATCAGCGGCCCGGCAAAAGCGGGCAGCAGCCGGGCCAGCCCCACCATCGAAGCATGGCTGCGATGCGAAACCGAAAAGGCATCATTGACATAGATATCCGCAAGCCGCGCCAGACCGGTGGCAAACCCTTCATCACCGGCTTCCTCACCACTGTGGAACCGCAGGTTTTCCAGCAACAGGGCTTCCCCGGGATTAAGCCCGGCCACCGCGGCCTCGGCCTCATCACCGATGCAATCAGCAGCAAAGGCCACCCGGCAGCCCAGCAATGCCGACAACGCCGGGGCCAGAGGGGCCAGGCTCATGGAGGCGACCACCTGCCCTTTGGGGCGACCGAAATGCGAGGCGATGACGACTTTCGCCCCGGCATCGAGCAGCGCTTTGATCCCCGGGGCGGTGCGTTCAAGACGGGTGCTGTCGGTGATCCGGCCATCAGCCATGGGCACATTCAGATCAGCACGGAAAAAGACAGTTTTGCCAGCACAGTCACGGCTGGCAACAGTTCGGAAATCAACGAGTTTTGACATGACAGGCCCACATGGATCAGATATGAATTTGATGTATCATGGCTCACCGTGGCAGGCAATACAGGTCGCCCTCTCATCTTCCACCAAATACCCGATATGACAGACACTCAAACCGACAACGCCCCTTTGAGCCCGGCACGGGAATTCCTTGACGGGATCAGAGACGAATCCCCGCTGATGCTAGGTGTGGTACCCTTCGGCATGGTGTTCGGGATTCTCGGTGTTGAGGCCGGGCTTGATCCGGTCGCTGTCTTCTTCATGTCATCGATTGTCTTCGGCGGCGCCAGCCAGATTATATTTGCCCAGATGGCCTCAGCCGGGGCCGGGCTGTTCGTGATTGCCGGCACGGTCGGGGTCGTTAATCTCCGCCATATGCTCTATTCGGCCACCATTGTGGAATATCTGGGAAATCTGCCGTTACGCTGGAAAATCATCCTGTCCTATCTGCTCACTGACGAAGCCTTTGTGATCTCAAACGAACGGATGCGGAACCGCCCGCCGGGGCCGCATATGCATTACCATCTGCTCGGAACCGGATTGACGCTCTGGGTCAGCTGGCAGATCGCAACACTGGTCGGCATCATCATCGGGGCAGCAATCCCGCCCTCCCTGGGGCTGGCATTCGCGATCCCGCTGAGCTTTCTGGCCATCACCGTCCCGCAACTGCGTTATCGGCCAAACCTCGTGGCATTCGCGACAGCAGGCACAGTGGCATTGATTAGCCAGAACCTGCCCTGGAATATCTGGGTGATTGTCGCCGCCATAGCGGGAATTATCGGTGGAGCCCTCGCCGAGAAGGTCTTGGGCCAAGGGGACAGCGCATGATCTGGGTTGCGATGATCATTGCCGGCGGGCTGACCTTCGCGGCACGGTTTTCCATGATCGGGCTGATCGGTGACAGGCCGATCCCTGAGAGCATGCGTAAACTGCTTGGCTTTGTCGGACCGTCGGTGATGGCAGCGATCATCATACCGGCAACACTGGTTGTCGATGGCCAGATCATGCTGGAGGGGAACCCCCGCACTCTTGCCCTGCTGGTGGCGGCGGTCGTGGCCTACAAGACCTCAAACGTCCTCGCGACAATCAGCACCGGCATGATCGTGCTGTGGCTGATCAATAACGGCGGGGCGTTAATCTGAATTTAACGATTTTATGCTATTATTGGGGAATCCGGAGGGTATGTAACAATGACCATGCTGAAAGCCTATATCGAATGGTGGCGTCAGCGCTTTGTGCTGGCACTGACGATCAAGTTCCTTGCCGGTCTGGTGATCGGGTTCGGGCTTGGCGTCTATTTCCTGCCGATCATCATCGCCGATGCTCCGGTTGACCGCATGGTGATCGAGCAGGCGGCGAAGCAATCATCCTTCAAGGCGGAATTCATCCGTGATCTGCCCGGCTCGGATGCACTGCACTGGGGTGAAGGGGTGCTCTATCTTTCACCTGGCAAGGTCAGCCTCGACGGGTCGCTCGCCCCAGGCCCGGATTACCGGCTCTACCTGACGCCGGAATATGTTGATACCGAAGAGGCGTTTTTCGCCATCAAGGGTGAATCGCTCGAAATTGCCCGCATCATGGGGTTTGAGGATTTCTCCTATGCTGTGGCGGAAGGGGTGGATTACAGCCGCTATAACAGTGTCGTCATCTGGTGTGAGCGGTTCTCGCAGTTTATCACCGCAGGTCGGTTGCAGCCGTCATAAACCGCCATGCCGAATATTGATTTCATTGCGCTGGCTTTCGCCAGTTTCATCTTTGCTTTGACGCCCGGCCCGGGTGTCGTGGCCGTGCTGGCAACCTCGATCAGCCGCGGGACAGCCCACGGCGTTGCCATGTCGGTGGGTGAAGTCTGTTCCGACATGGTCTATCTGCTGGTGGCGATCATCTCGCTGGCCAGCATGTCGGCAGGGCTGGCCGATTTTCTCTTCTATGTCCGCATTCTTGGGGCAGGCTATCTGGCATGGATGGGGGTCCGGCAGATGCTCGCACCACCGATGAAGGCCGGGCAGGCTCCGGTGACAACCGGTGGATTGATCACCTCGTTTTCAACAGGAATGCTGATCAGCATCACCAACCCCAAGGTGATCCTGTTCTATCTCTTGTTTCTGCCGCTTTTCCTTGATCTGTCGGTACTCGACCTCGGCACCGGGGCGATGGTCATGGTGGTCATGTTCATCAGTGTGCTGGCCGGGCCGCTTGTCTTTGTCGTTATCGGCAAAAAAGCCCGGGATATCGCCACGGGAGATATCTCGGGGCGATGGCTCAACCGGATCACCGGGCTGCTGCTGATCGGTGTGGCAGTGGCGATGGTTGTACTGGTCTAGGCGGTTTCGTTCTTGCGGATGCGGGCAAAGCGAATGATCGAGATCGGGATCAGGCCGATATAGGCCAGGGCCAGCACCACCCAGGTTTCCCACGGACGCGAGACAAGCACCGCCACAATCAGCGCGAACAGACCCATCATCGGCAGCACTGCCGCCCGCGGCAGTTTCATCTTCTTGCCGGCAAAGGTGGGGATTGTGGAAATCGCACCGACACCGACAAGAGCCAGCCATACCGAAACCTCGGGCCATGATTGCAGCACAGGCCAGTCGAACCGGAACGATGCCACCAGCGGTACCAACGCTAGAAAGGCAGCAGCCGGTGACGGTACACCGACAAAATAATTGGCCGCCCAGGCCGGGGTTTCATGCAATTCGGAATTGAACCGGGCCAGCCGCAACCCGCAACAGGCCGTGTAGAACATACACGCTGTCCAGGCGATGCGGCCGCCATCTTCCAGCACCCAGAGATAGAGCATGATCGAGGGTACCACCCCGAAAACAACCATATCGGAAAGGCTGTCGAGCTGGGCACCGAACTCGCTCGAAACCTTGAGAATGCGCGCCATGCGCCCGTCGAGGGCATCGAGAACACCGGCCACGGCAACCATCAGCACAGCAGCTTCCCAGCGGTCCTGAAAGGCGAAGCGGATTGCCGACATCCCGCAAAGCAGGGCTGAAATTGTCAGGAGATTCGGCAGCATCCAGGCGAGGCCGACATTGCGGACAGGCCGTCGGCCATGCTGGCCGGGCGATTTCTCCCGGGCGTTCATCAGCGCGAAACCCCATCAGTGATGGCCCGGCCGGAACGGCCGAAACGGGCGAGCACGGTTTCCCCGGCGAGGCTGCGCTGGCCAGCCAGAACCATCGGCTTGCAGGGCTTCGGCAGCCAGACATCGACACGGCTGCCAAAACGGATGATGCCGTAATGTTCACCCGCGGCAAGCCGGTCACCTTCAACAGCATCACAGAGGATCCGCCGGGCCACAAGGCCGGCAATCTGGATAAACCCGATGGTCGGCCCCTGATCAGTTTTCATAACCAGGCCAAGGCGTTCGTTTTCGGCAGCAGCCTTATCAAGGCTCGCATTGACGAAAATCCCCGGGAAATAGAATTTGTCGGTGATCACCCCTGTCATGGGGGCGCGGTTCACATGAACATCAAAGACGTTCATGAAAATGGCAATGCGAATGTATTTACCTTCGGGCAGGTCGAGTTCTTCAGGCGGCGGCAGTTCCTCAACGCCGATGATACGGCCATCCGCCGGGGCGATCACCGCATCGGGATCATCCGGGGTGACTCGCACAGGGTTGCGGAAAAAGTAGACACACCAGAGGGTGAGCAGCAGCCCGACAGTGAAGAACGGCTCCCAGAGCAGGCTGAGCAGAATGCCCACCAGCGCAAAAATGGCGATGAACGGCCACCCTGCCGGATGGATGGGAACGAAAAGACTTTGCTTGATGGCATCAAAAATATGCATATCACATTATCCCGAAAGGTCAGCGCATTGCGGCCTTGGCCGCATCGCGGATCGCTTTGATATTGGCTGCATAATTGGCAGGGTTGCGGTCACCGAAAACAGCCGAACCGGCCACCAGAACATTGGCCCCGGCGGCAACAGCAAGCGGGGCTGTCTTGACCGTGATGCCGCCATCCACCTCGATCTCGATATCACGGTCGCCCACCATGGCCCTGACCGCTTCGATCTTGGGGATGACACTGTCGATAAAGGTCTGCCCGCCGAAACCGGGATTGACTGTCATCAGCAGGATCAGATCCACCTTGTCGAGCACATGGGCCACTGCATCCACAGGCGTTGCCGGGTTGAACGCAACCCCGGCCTTGACTCCGGCTTCACGGATCGCCGCCAGCGACCGGTCAAGATGGGTGCAGACTTCGGCATGGATGGTGATGATCTCGGCCCCGGCATCGCGAAAGCCCGTGATATACGGATCAGGGTTGCTGATCATCAGATGGGCATCAAAACATTTCCGGGACCGCGACCGCAGATCGGCGATCACCGGCGGGCCAAAGGTGATATTGGGCACAAAATCACCATCCATCACATCGAGATGCACCCAGTCCGCGCCGGCCTCGTCAATTGCGCTGACCTCATCACCGAGACAGCTGAAATCAGCCGAAAGAATCGAGGGTGCAATGCGGATCGGTTTAGCGTTCATGCCTCAGCCCCGGAGCAACCCGCCCATGGCGACGGCGGTATCAACCATGCGGCAGGAAAAACCCCACTCGTTATCATACCATGACATGACACGACACAATCCTCCGGCCATGACCTTGGTCTGATCAGCGTGGAAGATCGATGAATGCGGGTCATGCACAAAATCGGATGATACCAGTTTTTCATCAGTGTAGCCAATGACGCCCGCAAACGCCCCTTCGGAGGCGGCTTTCATGAGGCTGTTGATCTCATCGGCAGAGGTTGACCGAGACGGCATGAACTTGAGATCGACCACCGAGACATTCGGGGTCGGCACACGCATCGCGACACCATCGAGCCTGCCATCGAGATCAGGCAGGACCATCCCGACAGCCTTGGCCGCCCCGGTGGTGGTGGGGACAAGGCTCATGGCGGCGGAACGGGCACGGTAGAGATCCTTATGGGTGTTGTCGAGCAGCCGCTGATCCGTCGTGTAACTGTGGATCGTCGTCATAAAACCCTGCTCAATTCCGACAGTCTCATGCAGAACCTTGGCGATCGGGGCGAGGCAGTTGGTGGTGCAGGATGCGTTGGAGACGATATGATGATCGGCGGTGAGGCTGTCATGATTGACGCCGTAGACAACCGTCAGATCGGCGTTTTTCGCCGGTGCGGAGATCAGCACCCGCTTTGCCCCGCTGGCAAGATGCGCAGCCGCCTTCTCCCGATCATTGAACGCACCGGTACACTCAAAGACGAGATCGACCCCCATCTCGCCCCAGGGCAGCGTTGCAGGATCACGGCTGGCGGTGATCTTCATCGGCCCGCGACCGGCATCAATGAAATCCTCACCGGTGCTGACATCGCCGCGATAACGGCCGTGGACACTGTCGTATTTCAGCAGATGGGCGAGCGTCTCGACAGGGGCCGTGCCGTTAATGGCAACAACCTCGACCTCATCACGGTTTTCTTCAAGAATGCTGCGAAGCACAGTGCGGCCGATGCGACCAAACCCGTTAATGGCAACTCTTAATGGCATGGTATCTTTCTCAGGATTGAATGGTGGAAACGACGGTGGCGGCAATCGCCGGAGCGGTGATCCCGAAATGCTCGTAAAGCGACGGGCCCGGGGCGGATTCACCGAAACTGTTCATGCCGACGAAGGCACCATCGGCCCCGGTATAGCGTTCCCAGCCGAAACCGATCCCGGCCTCAACCGCAATCCGCGGGGCATCACCCAGCACGGCGGCGCGGTATTCCGCATCCTGGGCATCGAACAGCTCCCAGCAGGGCATTGAAACGACCGCGACATGGAGCGCGTATTGCTCTTTGAGGAGCGCCGCAGCATCACAGGCAATCGCCAGTTCAGTGCCTGTGGCGATCAGGGTTGCATCGCGCTTGCCGGAAGCCTCGCGCAGCACATAGCCACCTTTCATGACCTTATTGTCACCGGCCTTGCCCTCACGCAGGGTCGGCGTCCCTTGCCGCGAAAGCGCCAGAACCGAAGGAGTTTCACGGCTCATCAGGGCCGCTTCCCAGGCTTCGGCAACCTCAACCGCATCACCGGGGCGGAAGACGTTCATGTTCGGGGTGGCGCGCAACATGGCCAGATGCTCGATCGGCTGGTGGGTCGGCCCGTCTTCACCGAGGCCGATGGAATCATGGGTCATGACATAGATCACACGCTGCTTCATCAATGCCGACAGCCGCATCGCCCCACGGGCGTAATCGGCAAAGACGAGAAAAGTCCCGCCATAGGGCACAAGCCCGCCATGCAGTGCCATGCCGTTCATCGCGGCAGCCATGCCATGCTCACGAATGCCGTAATGGACATAGCGACCCTTGAATTTGCCCGGGGTGATCGGGGCTGTATCCTCTGTCTTGGTGAGGTTCGATCCGGTCAGGTCTGCCGACCCCCCGATGGTCAGGTCTGTGGCAGCGTTGATCACCTCAAGCGCTTTCTGGCTTGATTGCCGGGTGGCAAGTTTCGGGGCTTCATCGATCAGTTGCTGCCGCCAGGATTTGATCGCCTTGGAAACTTTTGGCGGCATGCCGCCCTCAAGGGCAGCGAGAAAACGTTTGCGCCTGGGTGAGGCATCAAGCCTTTCCTGCCAGCCCTGATAATCGCCGAGGCTGCGTTCAGCCGCTGCCGCCCAGCCCGTGGCCACATCGGCCGGAATTTCAAACGGTGCATGGGTCCAGCCGAGGGCCACACGGGCAGCGGCGATTTCCTCATCACCAAGGGGTGCGCCATGGGTCTTGGCGGTGCCGGCCAGATTGGGGGCCCCGAAACCGATTGTTGTTTTGCAGGCGATCACCGAGGGCTTGCGGCTGGCCATCGCGGCTGTGATCGCGGTACTGATCTGGCCATGGTCATGGCCGTCAATTTCCTGAACGTGCCAGCCTGCAGCGCGGAACCGCGCCAGCTGGTTGGTTGAGGTGGAAAGATCCGTGCCGCCATCAATCGAGATGGCATTGTCATCCCAGAATACAGTCAGTTTGCCCAGTTTGAGATGCCCGGCGAGATCAATCGCCTCATGACTGATGCCTTCCTGAAGACAGCCGTCACCGGCGATCACCCAGGTGCGGTGATCGACAAGATTACTGCCGAAACGGGCAGCCATGATGCGTTCTGCAAGCGCCATCCCCACCGATGTGGCCAGCCCCTGGCCAAGCGGGCCGGTGGTGGTCTCAATCCCGGCTGCCATGCCGTATTCGGGATGCCCGGCGGTGATCGACCCGAGTTGACGGAAATGCCGCACCTGATCGATCGTCATGTCTTCATAGCCGAGGAGATGGTTCAGCGCATAATGAAGCATCGAGCCATGCCCGGCGGAAAGGACAAATCTGTCACGGTCCGGCCATTGCGGGTCTTTCGGATTGAGCTTGATGAAATCGGCGAACAGCACTGTCGCCACATCAGCCATCCCCATCGGCATCCCCGGGTGACCGGATTTGGCCGCCTGAACAGCATCCATTGAAAGAAAACGGATGGCGTCGGCCATCTTGGACGAGAGAGAGGAAGGGGCACTTGTCATCATGATCTCACTGACCGCCCGAAAGGGCTCTTGTTGCGGTGTATTAATAGCAAGCCTTGCCTGCGGCTTCAACCATCGGCTTGCGCTCAGCCCTCTCGGCGATGCCATTCTTCAAGCAGATGCACTTCCTCGCGGGAGCCAAAAATCAGCGGCACCCGCTGGTGCAGGCTTTCCGGCTGCAGATCAAGCACAGCCGCCGCCCCCAGTGTCGCCCGGCCACCGGCTTTTTCCGCCAGAAAAGCGATGGGATTGGCTTCATAGACAAGCCGCAGCCGCCCCTCTTCCTGCCCCTTGCGGGCATCGCCGGGATAAAGAAAGACCCCGCCACGGCGGAAGATTCGCCAGGCATCAGCCACCAGCGAGCCGACCCAGCGCATCCGGAACGATTGCCCCCGGGGGCCATCCTTACCCGCCAGCACATCATCCATCCAGCCCCGGACAGGCGGGAACCAGTGGTTGGCATAAGCAGCATTGATGGCGAATTCATTGGTTTCGGGCGGGATCCGCACATCGGTTTCGAGGGCCACAAAACGGCGGCTTGCCGGGTCCAGCACAAAACAGGCAACCCCGCCACCATCGGCAAAGCCGAGGATCAGGGTGGTCTGCGGCCCGTAGGTGAAGAAACCGGCCGCCCGCTGGGCCCGCCCCTTCTGCAGAACATCACCCCGGGGCAGGATCGAGAAGATCGTCCCGATGGTGACATTGACGCTGATATTCGATGATCCGTCGAGGGGATCAACGGCAACGATCAACGAGCCCGCCGGGTTTACCGGAACCGGGTCTTCCTGTTCTTCGGAAAGCAGTGCCATCGCCCCGCTGCCACTGAGGCTTTCAAGGATCATCTCTTCAGCCCGGACATCGAGGGCTTTCTGGGTATCGCCATCGCTGTTGGTGCCGTCCAGCTCATCGCCGAGATCACTGCTGATCCCGTTCTGGCCGATCAATGCCGTAATGGCGATGGCGGCCTCGGCAAGCCCGGTGATAACCGAAACACAATCATGATCCGTGTGGCCTGCCGCCACGGCCTGATCGAGAAAAACATCAAGATTCATGAAAACTTCCGGAACTGAAGGTTAGACCCGCGGATGGCGGTCGGCAGGCAGGCCGACAACAACCCCGGGCATGGTATGGGCCTCATCATAGGCTTTGCGGCCGAAAACCTCCCGCACCATCGGTTCAAAATGGTCCAGCCCGGGCATGGGGTAATCGGGGTCAAACGACATCTGATCCCAGCGTTCACAGAAATCGGCGCAACTCTGCCAATAGGGGTTGTCGCGGAATTCATCACGCTTGTCAGCATCCCAGCCGTAATGATGGCCGTAATATTTCATCTGGAAAATGCCGTGCTTTTCGACAACCCAGGTGACTTCTTCACGAACAAAGGGGCGAATGACCTCAGCCGCCATCCGATCGTGATTCTGCGGTGCCAGACCATCACCGATATCGTGAATTAGGGCTGCGACGATCCAGTCGATATCCGCCCCGTCATATTCCGCCCGGGCCGCCGATTGCAGCCCGTGTTCAAGCCGGTTGATCTTGTAACCGCTTAAGGTTTCGGTGGCCTGAAGCGCCAGCTGGGCCAGCACCCGGTCAGCGGTCATGGCCACGTAGCCATGTTCGAGTTCGGCCAGCATCTGGTAATCTTCGTAAGTGCCTTCATCCATGCGGATGAATGATACGGTTTTATCATCCATGGCAGTATCCTCCGCCGGAAAGTATGCGTTAGGGCTATTTTTCCCCATCATGGCGCGGGGATCAACAGGTTTCCATCACCCCGCTGATATCACCAGTGACACGGCCGCCGGTCAGCCGTTCGAGTTCAGCAAAACTGCAGCCGAAAACAAGATGCGTGTGCCCGGCCGCCGCCCAGACAATATCACTCCGCGTCAGGGCCGCATCGATCAGCACCACCACATCCTCGCTGAGCCCCACCGGCGAGACACCGCCGATCGAATAGCCTGTGATCGCCTTGACCCGGGCTGCATCCGGCCGCACGACCTTGCCGCCAAGCCCCAGGACTTTCGGGATCGCCTCCACAAGGCAGCGGCGATCACCGCTGATCAGCACGGCCAGCGGCATGACCTGCCCGGCAAGGGGGCCGTCATCGGGGGTATAGTCAAAGACCAGGGTCTTGACGATCGCCTCGACCGGAACCCCGAGCGCAAGAGCCGCCTCTTCGGCACTGCGGGCTGTTTCATCCAGTGCTTTCAGCCGATCATCCATGCCGTGTTCGGCAAGAACTGCCGCGACATGACGGGTCGCCTTTGTTTCAGGCCCTGCCATCACCGCCGCTGGTCGACCGCCACCGCCAGCATACAGAGCAGCTCGAACATGATCGACACGCCAACCCAGGCGGTGTTGCCGGTTTCGTCAAAAGGCGGAGAGACCTCAACCAGATCTGCCCCAACAAGGTTGAGCCCCTTCAACTGGCGGACAAGCAACTGCGCTTCGCGAGTGGTGAAACCGCCGATTTCCGGTGTGCCTGTCCCCGGTGCAAAAGCCGGGTCGATGCAATCAATATCGAAACTGACATAGGTTGGCTGGTCACCAACAATACCGCGGGCTTCGGCCATGACCTCAGCGATGCTGCGCTCGGCAAACTCATCCATGGTGATGATGGTAACGCCGTTGGCGCGGCCCCACTCGATATCCTCACCATCATACATCGTCCCGCGGATGCCGATCTGAACCACCCGCTTGGGATCAAGCAGGCCTTCTTCAATCGCCCGGCGGAACGGCGTCCCGTGGGTGTATTTGAAGCCGTCAAAATAGGAATCGAAGAGATCGGTATGGGCATCGAAATGGATCATCCCCAACGGCCCGTCAGCGGCCAGCCCCCGCAACACCGGCAGGGAAACGAGGTGATCACCCCCCGCCGTCATCGGGATGATACCGCGTTTCTGCATTTCAGCGTAGAACGCGGTCACCCGGTCAAGCGTGTCATTGAGATCAGCCGGGTTGATCGGGCAATCCCCGAGATCGGCACAGTTGGTCATCTTGAAAGGTGAAATATAGGAAACCGGATGAGTCGCCCGGATCATCGTCGAAAGATCGCGCAACTGGCGCGGGCCATGGCGGGCTCCCGGGCGGTTGGTGGTACCGCCGTCCCACGGCACACCGACAAGACCAATATCAACATCACCGATACGGTCATGGTCGAAATCGATCGCCGGCAGTCGCATGAAACTCGGGACACCGGCAAACCGCGGCAGCACTGCCCCTGATACAGGCTCGAAAAAATTGGACTCCGTCATGACATACTCCTTTGCTGATCAATCAAGGGCGATATAGGTGGCCCTGATCTCGCTGTACGATTCAAATGCGTAGGCGGACGATTCCCGGCCAAAACCGGAATCCTTGGAGCCGCCAAAAGGCATATCGGGCGGGATCAGGTTGTAGGTGTTAACCCAGATATTGCCCGCCTCGAGCTGGTCGGCCACGCGATGTGCCCGGGCGAGATCACGGGTGAACAGCCCGGCTCCAAGCCCGTAGCGGGTGGCGTTGGCACGCTCAATGGCCTCCTCTTCGGTATCAAAGACAAGAACGCTCATCACCGGGCCGAAAATCTCCTCCCTGACCACCGTCATATCATCATGGCAATCAGCCAGAATGGTCGGCTCCATGAAATAGCCACCTTCGAAACCCTGGGGGTGGAGCCGGTTGCCGCCGGTCAGCAGCCGAGCTCCCTCGGCGACACCCTTTTCAACATAGCCCAGCACCTTGTTGAGATGAGGTTCTGAGATCAACGCCCCCATGCTGACATCATCGGCCATGGGATCACCGACACGCATGGCTTCGGTCAGGGCCTTCATCCGGGCGAGCATTTCATCGGCAATACCGCGCTGGACAAAGACACGTGTGGCGTTCGAGCAGACTTCACCAGCCGTGTAGAAATTGGCATCAAGGGCAGCCTGTGCGGCTTTGTCGAGATCGCAGTCATCGAACAGGATCAGCGGGGCCTTGCCGCCAAGTTCGAGGGTCACCCGCTTGAGGCTTTCGGCAGATTGGGCCGCGATCAGGCGTCCTGTTTCCACCCCGCCGGTGAGCGATATCTTGGCAATCCCGGGATGGCGGCAGAGTGCCGCCCCGACGGAACCATCACCCTGAATGATGTTCATGATCCCCTTGGGCAGCCCGGCCTCTTCCATGATCTCGACAATCCGCAACGCAACCAGCGGCGTCATTTCCGAGGGCTTGAGGATAAAGGCGTTGCCCATGGCAATCGCCGGAGAAGCCTTCCAGAGCGCGATCTGAGCCGGATAGTTCCAGGCCCCGATCCCGGCGCAGACCCCGAGCGGTACCCGCCGCGTGTAGCCCATGGCATCCTGCCACTGGTGGTGGGTTCCGGTATAGGTCATCACCGCAGCCCCAAGATATTCGAGCACATCAGGCCCGCTGGGAACATCTGCGGACACCGCCTCACCATAGACCTTGCCGACATCCTCGACCTCAAGCCGGGAAAGTTCGGCATTGGCAGCCCGCAGGGCATGGGCGCAGGCGATCATAATCTGGCCCCGCTCAATGACCGGGGTTTTCGCCCATTGACGCTGTGCTGCCGCAGCCTTGGCAACAGCATCGTCGATCATGGCCTGGGTTGCTATCTCGACCTCGCCGATCACCTCACCTGTGGCCGGGTAATGTTTCGGCACACGCTTCAGTTGATCGGAAGACTGGAGGCTGCCACCATAGTAACTGGAAATTCTCTGCATCATGACCTCGCGGGGTTTTCAATCAGCCTAGTCCCAGACCCCAGCCGTGCCAATAGATATTTTGGCCACCTCCCAGCTGTGTTACGATATTCGCCATGGGGAACAACAAGCATCATCGTGACGAAGCCTATCATCTGGAAACACCGGATGATCACCGGCGGTACTATGATGACTGGGCCGGCAGTTATGAACAGGATTTTGTCGAAGCTTCGGGCTATGCCTATCCAGAACGCATCGCCGCCCTCTTCCGCCGCATTGCCCCTCAGCTCAACGGCCGCATAGCCGATATCGGCTGCGGGACCGGGGTTGTCGGGGCCGCGCTGCGCCAGAACGGCATCACCGCCCCGCTGGACGGGCTGGACATTTCACAAGGCATGCTCGATATCGCCACCGAGAAGAACGCCTATGACAGCCTTTATTGTGCTGATCTCACCGATGAGAAGACCTTCCCCGCAAGCCGCTATGCCGCGATGATCAGCAGCGGGACCTTCACCCACGGGCATCTCGGCCCTGAGGCTCTGGCCAATCTCTTCAGGCTTGCGACGCCGGGGTGTTTTGCGCTGATCGGGATCAACGCCATGCATTTTGAAGAAAGCGCTTTCGCCCCGGCCTTTGACCTATGGCAGGCTGAGGGCATGATTTCAGGTCTGGACTGGCATATGCTGGAGATATACGCTGACCCCGACAAGGCCGATACATCCAGCCTGATGGCACGGGTGGCGGCCTTCACGATCATTCAAGGGGAGACAGAATAATGGAATTCGGTGATGTGCTGATCTGGGGCGGGCTGACGATCATTGTCCTTCGCTATCTCATCCCCCGGCTGTTGGATTGGCTCGGGGTTGAAGTGACCAAGACACCAAAATCAGGCAGGGATGGTGAGGACTGATGCTCGAGATCATCACCCACGCCTCTTTCGAGAGGCATCCTGTTCCCATGGGGCACCCTGAACGGCCTGATCGGATCAGGACAGTCTGGCAGGCCCTCGATGATCATTTTGCTGACCTCGTACGCCACGAAGCCCCGCGGGCGACGGCTGATCATGTCGCCCTTGTCCATGGCCCCGACTATTACGATTTCATCGCCAGCCATGAGGCCGATGACGGCCATCTGCGGTCGATTGACGGTGATACCCATATGGGTTCGGGTTCGCTTGAGGCCGGGCTGCGGGCAGCCGGAGGGGCCGTCATGGGGGTTGATCGGGTGATGCGTGGTGAGGCCGAGCGTGTCTTTCTGGCGGCCCGCCCGCCAGGGCACCATGCCGAGCCTGATACCGCCATGGGGTTCTGTCTGTTTTCATCGGCAGCGATTGCCGCCGAGCACGCCCGCCAGGCACATGGCCTGACACGGGTAGCGGTGGTCGATTTCGATGTCCATCACGGCAACGGCACCCAGGCCGCTTTCTGGAACGATGGTGATCTGCTGTTTGCCTCAAGCCATCAGATGCCGCTGTTCCCCGGGACCGGATCAATGACGGAAACCGGCTGTGGCAATATCTTCAACGCACCGTTGCGGGCAGGCACTGATGGCGCAACCGTGGTCTCGATCTGGCAGGATCACCTGCTGCCCAGGATCAGGGACGCGAAGCCCGAGATGATCATCATCTCCGCTGGCTTTGATGCCCATGCCCGTGATCCGCTGGCCAGCATTGAGATGCAGGCGGAGGATTTCGGCAGGCTGACGAGCCTCATCCGCAATCTGGCCGAAGAGGTCGCCGAAGGGCGTATCCTCTCACTGCTTGAAGGGGGCTATGATCTGGAAGGCCTGCGGTCATCGCTGGTCGCCCATCTGGAAGCCTTGCGTTAGGTATCAGTCTCGCCGAGCCAATCCTCAAGAACCTCGTCGGTATGCTCACCGCAACGTGGCGGTGGCCGCTGGTAATCCACCGGCGTCCGTGAAAACTTGATCGGGTTGCCGATCAGCTCCACCGCCCCCGAGGCGGCAAGCGGGTAATCCATGCGGACAGTCATCTCCCGCGCCTCCACCTGATCGGTGGCGAACACCTCATCAATACTGTGCACAGGCCCCGCCGGAATGCCTTTCTGCTCACAGGCAGCCAGCAGTTCATCACGATCCCACTCAGCAATGATCCCGGCAAGTAACGGCACCAGGATATCGCGGTGGCGAAGCCGGGCCGTGTTGGTGGCAAAGCGATCATCAGCAGCCAGTTCCGGCTGGCCGAGGATGGCGGCGAACCCGGCAAACTGCGTATCGTTGCCAACAGCGATGATGACATGGCTGCCTTTTGTGGCGAAAACCTGATACGGCACAATGTTCGGATGGGCATTGCCCATCGCCCGGGGAGCCTCGCCGGAAAGCAGATAGTTGGCCCCCTGATTGGCCAGCCACGCCACCTGGGTATCGACAAGGGCGAGATCGATATGCTGCCCCTGCCCCGTGGCATGGCGGTTGTGAAGTGCGGCAAGGATCGCCGTGGTGGCGTACATTCCCGTCATCAGGTCACTGATCGCAACCCCGACCTTGTACGGCTCACCGCCTTCGGGCCCGGTGATCGACATGATTCCGCCATAGCCCTGAACCATGATATCGTAACCGGCGCGGTGGGCGTTCGGGCCGGTCTGGCCGAAACCAGTGATCGAACAATAGATCAGCCCGGGGTTGATGGCCGCCAGCGTCGCGTAATCAAGCCCGTATTTTTTGAGCCCGTCCTTCTTGAAATTCTCAATCAGGATATCCGCCTTTGCCACCAGCCGATGCAGAACATCGCGGCCTTCCGCCGAGGTGATATCGATGGCGAGTGACCGTTTATTGCGATTGGCGGAGAGGTAATAGCCGCTTTCGCTGGTGGGGTTGCCGTCACTGTCCATGACGAAGGGCGGGCCCCAGGCGCGGGTATCATCACCCTTGCCCGGGCGTTCGACCTTGACAACATCAGCACCCATATCGCCCATCAGCTGGGTGGCTGTCGGCCCAGCCAGAATACGTGTCAGGTCAAGCACCTTGATCCCGGCGAGGGGGCCTGTTCTGTTGGTGGAAGCCATGGTTGTGCCTTTGTTAAACTGAATGATACGCCGCGATGACCAACGAGGCGGCAAGCCAGAACATCACGATAGCGATGCCGTAGTCAATCCTTGCCCAGATTTTCGGGCTGGTCAACTGACCGCCAAGGGCACGAGCCCCATAGCCGAGGGCAAAGAAAAAGGAAAAACTCGCGACCACAGCCCCGATCCCGAACATCAGCCGCTGATCCACGGCCAGGGTGGCCGAAATCCCCCCCAGCAGGATGACGGTATCGAGATAGACATGGGGGTTGAGCCAGGTCAGCCCAGCCACCACCAGCAGCGACCGCCGCAGGTCGGCACTGTTTTTCTCACTCGCCTGAAGCGATGATTGGCCGGAACGCGCCTCCCGCCAGCGCAGGCTGCCATAAAAGGCAAGCCAGCCAGCAGCGATGAGATAAAACCAGAACACCAGATCATCAGCCTGCCCCAGCAACGCCCCGGCCCCCGACACCCCGACGGTGATCAGCAGCGCATCAGAAAGCGCACAGAAAAGACAGATGGCAAAGACATGGCGGCCTTCCAGCCCCGCCCGGAAGACAAAGGCATTCTGCGCCCCGATGGCCATGATGAGAGATATCCCGAGCATGAAGCCTTTCAATAATGCAGTCACGGCCACCATCAGGTTGGGAACTCCCGGCTTGAAGAAACGGTCACAAACGACCACTATAGGGTTGTGGCCTTCGGGTGCAACACTTCTCCCCCGGCAAGGACGATGGAACGATGATTCTGAAACTGCTGCTTATCATTGTTGTGGCTATTGTCGTCTTCTGGGGGGTGGGGCGGCTGTTGCCCCGGGCCGGGGCATTCCTCAAAACACGGCTGTTGCCGGTGTTGATGTCACCGCTGGCCCTGCCTCTTCTGAAGCGTGTTTTCTGGCTGTTGCTGCGGCTTCTGTTCCGGCGGTGATCCCTTGTCAGGGCCAGGCCCTGATCCTATATGACATTTAGTCCATTATTTCCGGGAAAGGCAAAACCATGGCGGCCACAGTCGAGATTTATTCCAGTATGCTCTGCGGCTACTGCACGGCGGCGAAGCGGCTGCTTGACAGCAAGGGCATCACCTATACCGATATTGATGTCACCTTTGATAGCGGCCTTCGGGCGGCCATGACTGAACGTGCCGATGGCCGGACCTCGGTACCGCAGATCTTCATCAACGATCAGGGGATCGGCGGCTGTGACGAGCTTTATGCCCTCGACCGTGAAGGGTCGCTTGAAAAACTTCTCGCCGCCTAATCCTGCTTGCCGCCATGGGCTGCTGACCATTCCTTCGGGGCTTCAAGAAAATCCTGCACCGCGTTGAGGGTTGCCTTGTCAAACCGGTCTTGCTCGCGGGCAACAGCCAGCACATCCTTCCAGGTTGTCAGGTAATGCAGGGTCAGCCCGGCATCGGCCATGATCTCCCGTGTTTCAGGGAAAATATCATAGAAGAAGACAACAAAGGTATGATCGCAGCGGGCCCCGGCCTTGCGCAGGGCATCGACAAAGACGATCTTGCTGCCGCCATCGGTGGCGAGGTCTTCCACCAGCAGCACCCGATCGCCCTCCTGCACCTGGCCTTCGATCTGGGCATCACGGCCGAACCCTTTCGGCTTCTTGCGGACATATTGCATCGGCAGGCCCATGCGCTCGGCAAACCAGGCTGCAAACGGGATCCCGGCGGTCTCGCCACCAGCGACACTGTCAAAGGCTTCATAGCCTGCCTTTTCCATCACCGTCGCGACGCCGAAATCCATCAGCATTGACCTGATCCGCGGAAATGAAATCAGTTTCCGGCAATCGATATAGACAGGGCTAGCCGCTCCCGAGGTGAGGATGAAAGGCGGGTCTGCCCGGAAATGGACAGCCTCGATTTCCAGCAGCATCCGTGCCGCCGCACGGGCAATATGAGTTTGGTCGGGATGGGTCGTGTGCAACATGGGGATCGTCCTTCGTTCAGGTCACAGCGGCAATATGCCAGTGGAGATCAACACCCGGATCGAAGACCGTGACCGTATCTTCACCGGCATTGATGCTGCCCGGATAACGGCAGGGCTCATCTCTCTTTTCAAGCGTCATCTTGCCGTCATTGACGGGCAGCCCGTAATAGCCGGGGCCGTTGAGCGCGACAAACGCTTCGAGCCGGTCCAGCGCGTCTTCTTCCTCAAAGACATGGGCAAGACATGACATGGTGTTGGGGGCGGTGTAGATACCGGCACAGCCGCAGGGCTGGAGCTTGGCATGATCGGGGTGCGGGGCGCTGTCAGTTCCCAGAAAGAACCGGCTGTCGCCAGATGTTGCCGCCCGCCGCAAAGCCAGGCGATGGTCTTCCCGCTTGGCCACGGGCAGGCAGTAATAATGCGGCCTGATCCCCCCCGCCAGAATATGGTTGCGATTGATCATCAGGTGATGCGTCGTGATCGTTGCCGCCAGATTGTGCTCTGCCGTGCTGATATAGGCGGCGGCATCACCTGTGGTGATATGTTCCATCACCACCCGCAATTCCGGCAAGGCCTGCCGCAGGGGGTCCAGCACTGTTTCAATGAAAACTTTTTCACGATCAAAAATATCGATGGCAGCATCGACCACCTCACCATGGCAGAGCAGCGGCATCCCGATAGCGGCCATGCGTTCAAGCACCGGCATGACAGCAGCGATATCACGAACCCCGGAGGCCGAATTGGTGGTCGCCCCGGCAGGATAGAGTTTGACCGCCGTCAGCACCCCATCGGCAAACCCGGCGGCGAGATCATCAGCGGCGGTGGTCTCGGTCAGATAGGCTGTCATCAGCGGGGCAAAGCCGGAACCTTCGGGCTGTGCCGCCATGATCCGCTGGCGGTAGGCTTCGGCATCGGCCGCGGTAACCACCGGCGGGACAAGATTGGGCATGATGATCGCCCGGCCGAAATGGCGGGCCGTATCAGGCAGGACAGCCCCCAGCATTGCCCCGTCACGGAGATGCAGGTGCCAGTCATCAGGCTTGTGGATGGTCAGCGTCTTTGTCACGGTCGGGGCCATGAACATTCCTTACCCGAAATTTGCACCGGATACAATTCGCGGCATCCCCTCTTGCGAGAGAATGCCGCGGTTGTTTCAGCCCTCATCAGAGGGGGTGATTATTCGGCGGCCTGTTGCGGACGCATATCACCAGGGTTGATCCCGGCAACTTCGGTCGGCTTCTTCATGGCATCCCGGCGGAACGGTTCACCCAGTTCCTGGTTGAGGATCACCTCGATGAAGGTGGTCTTGCGGTTTTCCATCTGGTCCTTAATCGCCGCATCGAGAGCCGCGGTCAGGTCTTCCATGGTGGTGACCGAAACACCCTTCAGCCCGCAGCCTTCCGCCACTTTGGCATAGCTGAGATGCGGGTCAAGCTCGGTCCCGACAAAGTTGTTGTCATACCAGAGTGTGGTGTTGCGCTTTTCCGCCCCCCACTGATAGTTGCGGAAGATCACCATGGTGATGGCGGGCCAGTCTTCACGGCCGCAGGCAGTCATCTCGTTCATCGAGATCCCGAAAGCCCCGTCACCGGCAAAACCGACCACCGGGGTATCGGGGCAACCAATTTTGGCACCGAGGATGGACGGGAAGCCGTAGCCGCAGGGCCCGAACAGACCCGGAGCCAGATACTTGCGGCCCAGCTCAAAGGTCGGGTAGGCGTTACCGATGGCACAGTTATTGCCGATATCGGAAGAAATGATCGCTTCCTTGGGCAGTGCTGCCTGGATCGCACGCCAGGCCATACGCGGCGACATCCGGTCGGCTTCACGGCTGCGGGCATCGGCATTCCAGCTCGTGCCCGGGTCATCATCTTCGTGATCCATCGAGCTCAGCGCCTGCAGCCAGGAGGATTTGGCGGCATGGATCGCAGCCTTGCGGTCATCACGGTTTTTGTCACCGGCAGTCGCCGACAGCTGGGCCGTGATCTGCTCGGCCACGCTTTTCGCATCACCGCAGATGCCGACAGTGACCTTCTTGGTCAAGCCGATGCGGTCAGAATTGATATCGACCTGGATGATCTTGGCATCCTTCGGCCAGTAATCGATGCCATAGCCCGGCAGGGTCGAGAACGGGTTGAGCCGTGTCCCGAGGGCAAGCACGACATCCGCCTTGGAGATCAGTTCCATGGCCGCGCGGGAGCCGTTATAGCCAAGCGGGCCACAGGCCAGCGGATGGCTGCCCGGAAAACTGTCATTGTGCTGGTAGCCGGAGCAGACAGGCGCATCGAGGCGCTCAGCCAGATCGGCCGTGGCACCGATAGCCCCGCCAAGCACCACACCGGCACCGGAAAGGATAACCGGAAACTCGGCATCAGAGAGCATGGCGGCAGCACTGGCAATCGCCTCGGCACCACCCTGGGGACGTTCGATGGTCACCACTTCCGGCAGATCGATATCGATCACCTGCGTCCAGAAATCACGCGGGACGTTGATCTGCGCCGGGGCAGAACCGCGATGCGCCTTGGTGATAACCCGGTTGAGCACTTCGGCAATCCGTGACGGGTCACGGACTTCTTCCTGATAGCAGACCATGTCACGGAACAGGGCCATCTGCTCGACTTCCTGGAAACCGCCCTGACCAATGGTCTTGTTGGCGGCCTGCGGGGTCACCAGCAGCAGCGGTGTATGGTTCCAGTAAGCGGTCTTGATCGGGGTGACGAAATTGGTGATGCCCGGGCCGTTCTGGGCGATACACATGGACATCTTGCCCGTCGCCCGTGTGTAGCCGTCAGCCATGATGCCGCCGTTGCATTCATGGGCAACATCCCAGAAATGAATCCCCGCCTTTGGGAAAAGGTCGGAAATGGGCATAAACGCGGAACCGATAATGCCAAAGGCGTGTTCGATACCGTGCATCTGCAGGACTTTGACAAAAGCCTCTTCTGTGGTCATCTTCATGGCTGATCTCCCGTCAGTGATGGGTCGTTGTCGGAAATTTGTATTCTGGATAGTACCGGCAGGACCCAGCCCAGCGATAGAACCAGTTCAGCGCGATTTTGGGTCCAGATTTTGCGGGGGAACCAGAATTTAATGGCCACATTATTCAAATTATAAATTGTATTCTATATAAATTTGAACCTATAATTGTCCATGACATGGAATATTATATTCCATCCTGATTTTGAGCATGAATTCGATAATTTGGAGAGACCCGTTCAGGATGCAATCTATGCGAGACTTATTCTGCTCCAAAGAGAGGGGCCAAACCTGGGGCGTCCCCATGCTGACACACTTAATGGATCAACTTATGCCAATATGAAAGAATTGCGGTGTCAGGTTTCTGGCCAGCACTGGCGGCTAGCATTTGCCTTTGATCCGGAACAGAAATGCGTCCTGCTTTGTGCTGGCAGCAAATCAGGGGTGAAGAGCAACAGATTTTATAAAACCATGAACCGTATTGCTGACCGGCGATTTGCTGACCATCTTTCAGCAGGTGAGGGAGAAAAGGATGAGCACGACACTTGATCAGAAACTTTCGGGGCTGACGGCTGAAAGACGCCAGGGGATTCTCGATGAGGCGAACAGGCTTCACCATGACTATATGCTGAGACAAATCAGACAGGCGAGGAAACTGACACAGCAGCAACTTGCTGAAATGCTCTTTGTGCGCCAACCCAGTATCGCGATCATGGAAAAACAGCATGATTTCTTGCTGTCAACGCTCAACAAATGGGTCAAAGCGATGGGCGGCAAGATGGATGTTGTCATTCGATTCCCCGATGAGCAGACTTACATTGTCTCTGATCCCGGCGTGACCGAGAAAAAAGAGAAAACTCAAAAGGCAGTCTCACAAGAATAAACCCGGCCCTTGTCATTTGCCTTTATCCCGGACCACCTTATCTTTTCTGTTGAACAGAAAGGGCATTCTTCCATGGCACATATCCTGATAACCGGGGCGAGTTCGGGGATTGGCGCGGCACTGGCCGAGGCCTGCTGCGCCCGCGGGGATCATGTCTCCGGTCTGGCCCGGCGTGCCGAACGGCTTGAGGCGATGGCAGCACGGCTTTCAGGCTTCACCGGGCTGGCCGTCGATGCCAGTGACAGCACCGCCTGTCAGGCCGCGATCAGCGATGCGGCGGCGGCCCATGGCGTGATCGATACGGCGATCCTCAACGCCGGTATCTACATTCCCCAGGATGGCAAA
>JBMHCY010000080.1:0-5002 GCA_049889655.1 Puniceispirillales bacterium (SeqCode) | reverse complement strand
ACGGTCAGGAGGATTTATCACGGCCCTTGAGGGGAATTATGTTTTCCCGAGACGCAGCCGGGGTCGCCTTGCGGGCAGCAGGGCGACGCTTTTTAACCGGTGATTTGGGTTTGGTGGCGGCCTTCTTCTTTTTGGCTGCAGGCTTCGTCGCCGGTTTTGCTGCTGTTTTCGGGGCCGTATCGCCCACGTCAGCCGTCACCGGTTTTTCCGGCATGGCTTCGGCGATGATCTTGCCCATGTTCTGCTGTAACCAGCCGGACAATTCTTCGCGGACAACCTGTTCGACCGCCGATTTCATATCAAGACCAAGGGGAACTGCCGGGGAGAGCGGTGGTTCAACCGGCGATGCTGCCTGGGGCGCGTCATCATGGCCAAGGGCTTCGGCGCGCACTGACGCCGCCACGGCATCCGAGGCCAGCACCGCCTCCACCGCATCGGAGATCATATCGATACTGGCTTCCTGAGGCGGGGTTTCTTCAGGCTCAGGGTCAACCGGCGGTGATGAGGCCAGCCCGGGCTCGCCAGCCGGATCATCACGATCGTCAGCAATGTCACGATCATCCGTTTCCGCCCAATCACCCGGTGTGGATGCGTTGATAACTTCATCAATCAGCGAGATCGGGTGTTTCGGGGCATAGACGGGGGGCTGTTCCGGGCTGTCCTGATGGTGATCGGCAATACGATCGGCATCTTCGGCCAGCCGGTCAAGACGCTGCATCCGGTCAACCCCGCGCCAGACGACATCATCCAGATCAAAAATCTGGTCTGTATCCCGGCCTTTCTTTTTCCATCTCAACCAGCCCATACGGCATTATTCAGGATAAACAAGTGTCGGTAAAGGTTTCAGTTTGATCGGAGAGTCTATTTCCGCTTCATCGGGAGCCAGGGCATCACCCGATAATCCAAGCGTCTCAGAAGAGAGCTGGCCGATGCTTGCCAGCACAGCAAAACCGGCATTGATCCGGTCACGACGGGCCAGCAGAAGGCTCACTTCAGCGGAGACTACATCCTGCTCGGCATCGAGAACATCAAGCACCGTCTTGAGCCCGAAATCCACTTCCGACCGGATGCCGTTACGGAACAGGATGGCCGCCTCAAGCTCGGCTTCATGGGCCTCAATCACGGCATTCTGGGCCAAAAAGCGTCGCTGGGCATTCTCGGCATTGAGCCGGGCCTGACGGGCGTTGTCACGTTCGGCAAAGAGCGAGGCCCGGTGATCCGCCACTGCCGCCCGCGCTGCCGCCTTGACAGCACTGTTCGGGAAAAGCGGCATCGAGAAGGTCACATTCGCCGAAACTTCATCCGAATCCCGGGTATCGATATTCGATTCAGCCGACTTGCCCTTCAGTTCCAGTTCAAGCATCGGCCGGACAGAGGCTGTCAGTTTATCGAGGGAAACGAGCGCCTGCTTTTCATCATTCCGGGCCAGACGCTGGTCAAGGCCGCTCCTGAGCGCGGCATCGCCGGCGGCAATCACCGTGGCCGGCATACCGGCGGGGAGATCAGGCAACTGCAGATTGGCGGGCGGTGTCCCCATCAGGGATTGGTAAGTCTCAACAGCTGTATCGAGATCGGACTGGGCTGTGATCAGGCTGGCCCGGGCACGCGCCAGTCGGGCCCGTGTTGCGGCAAGATCTGTTGGCGTTGCCTCTCCCACATTGACCCGGACTTGTGTCGCCTTCAGGTATTCCTCAAGCCGGTTGACATTCGCCTGTTCAAGGCTGACCCGGTCACGGGCGGCAACAAGGTTCACATAAGCGGAAAGCGCTTCTTGCAGAACCCCCTGCTCGGCTTGATCAAGGGCGATACGGGCCCGTTCAATAGTGAGCCGGGTCGACCGTGTTTCAGCATTGGCAACACCGCCATCATAGAGAGGCTGTTTGACTGAGAGTGTCACATTGGCGTTGTCGGCCTTGTTGAAACTGCTGTCATTGGTCGATGACTGGACGGCCGACCCCGTCACCGCCAGCGATGATGACAGCACCATCGATTTTTCAGCCACGCCGAGACGTTCCTGGGCTGCGCGCAGGTTTTGCCGTGCCGATGCGATGCGGTCGGACTGATCAAGAGCCTTGTTCAGTTCGATCTCAAGAACACCGGCCGAAGCCAGAGGAGCCTGCAGCAGGATCAAAACCAACAGCAGCAGAAAGGGGAAAGCCGGTCGCGGGATATCAGCCTCCAAAATCAAAGCCCCTCTTCGTGATGAATTCATCAAGAACAGGGGTGTTGGCATCAAAGAGCACGGTATGGGCAAAACCCTTACCGGAACGGACATATTTGACAACCCGGCCCGGCCCGGCAGGGTCAGGCCGCAGAACCGCAATCAGTCGGCCATCATCATTCAGTTGATCAAGCAGTTTTTGGGGCACAGTTTCGATGCTGCCCTCAATGATGATCGCGTTGTAAGGCGCTTCGTCATCTAAACCGCCGTCCAGATTGCCCTTCAGCACGATGGCGTTATCGACACCGTGGTTGATCAAATTCTTCTGGCCTGCATCGGCGAGATCAGCATCACTCTCGATCCCCACCACGGACTGGGCAAGACGGGAGAGAATGGCGGTGCTGTAACCGCTGGCTGCACCGATATCAAGGACGCTGTCAGTCTCTTTCAGTTCAAGCGCCTGGACCATGCGGGCAAAGACCATGGGCTCGAGCATGAAACGCCCGTTGCCGAGGTCAAGGTCCTCGTCGATATAGGCGAGACTTTCAAGCGAGGCATCGACAAAAGCTTCGCGTGGCAGGGCTTCAAAAGCCTCGAGAACCCGCGTGTTGGAAACCTTGTTCGTCCGCAACTGACTTTCCACCATGTAACGGCGACGCGTATCATGCTGAGACATTCATTCACCCCTTTTCTGCAAGTCCCTGCACCATAGCGCAGAGCTGCACGCAAATAAAGATGGATGCGACAAGAAAACCGCCCTTTGCCAACAAAAATAGTAACCCTGTTGACGCTGTTTCCGGGATGGGCTAGGTAACACTATCACTCAGGCGGCCCGGTGGCAGAGTGGTTATGCAGCGGCCTGCAAAGCCGTGGACATCGGTTCGATTCCGGTCCGGGCCTCCAAATCCTCAACCTTGACAGTTTATCCCGATCAGGGCTCGCCCTGGCCGATCTCTTCCTTGCGCTTGGCGACATAGGCGTGGAGCTCTTCGACAATGGCCAGGTCGAGGGCGGGCGGCTCGCTCTGCTCAAGGATCTGCTGCCAGATCACGGTTGCCCGTTCGGTGGCGGTCTTGCTGCCATCCGCCTGCCAGTTTTCGTTGTTTTGCCAGTCGCTGAGAAGCGGCTCGTAAAAAGCGTCCTTGTAGCGTTCAAGGGTGTGGCCGCAGCCGAAGAAATGCCCGCCCGGCCCGACTTCCGCCATGGCTTCGAGTGCGAATTCCTCATCCGCGAAGGACGGCTCATCAAACAGTTTGATCATCATTTGCAGCATTTCAGCATCAAGAATGACCTTTTCAAAGGATGAGACGAGCCCACCTTCGAGCCACCCGGCCCCGTGATAGATCAGGTTCGCCCCGCCGGTGACAGCCCCCCAAAGCGCCATCTGGGTTTCATAGGCCGCCTGGGCATCAACAACGTTCGAGGCGTTGCAGGAACTGGTCCGATGCGGGAGATTGTAATGCCGGGCCAGCTGCCCCCCGGCCATATTGGCGCGGGTGTTTTCCGGTGTGCCGAAAGCCGGAGCCCCGGATTTCATATCGACATTTGATGTAAAACCGCCATAGATCACCGGCGCGCCGGGGTGCTGGGACTGGATCAGCGCAATGGTGAACAGGGCTTCGGCATTCTGCTGGGCAAGGGCTGCCGGCAGGGTGACCGGGGTCATCGCGCCCATCAGGGTAAACGGCGTCACGATCACCGCCTGCCCGAGCGAGGCGAGCATCAGGGCCGCATCAGACATTTCCTGATCAAGCACCCGTGGCGAGTTGACATTGATATTGGTCATCGCCGTGGGGCTTTCCCGCAATTCATCAAGGCTGATCCCCCGGCCGATCGCCACCATCCGGGCGGCATCCATAACCCGGCCACTGCCGATCGACATCGATGAGGTGATCTTGTCCGACAGGGTGATCGTCGCAATCAGCGAATCCAGATGACGGGTATTCGCAGGGAGATCATTGGTTGCAATCGCCTGATTGCCCATGAAATGAATACAGTTGAAATGCTGCCCCAGCCTGATCAGCTTGCAGAAATCATCGTAATTCCCCGGGCGACGGCCGTTGATCATGTCATGGGCGTTGGGCGGCCCGGAAACAAGGCCGAAATGCACCACATCACCGCCGATATGCAGGGCGTGATCAGGGTTCCGCGGGGTCAGCGTGAATTCAGACGGAGCCTTGGCGATCATGGTTTCGACAAAGGCCGGGTCCATCCGAACGATCTCTTCGCCGTCATCAACCATACATCCTTGATCGCGCAAGGCCGCCCGGGCAGAGGCGCTCAGCACTTTGATCCCTTGCTCACTGATGATCCGCATCGAGGCCTGATGGATCGCCTCAAGGTGATCTTCTGTCAGCGGTTTGAGCTGCATCCGTGAATTCCGCAGAGGCTTGAACGGGGCCTGCTGCGGCCCAGCCTGGCGTTCGGATTGCTGGGCGTTATCGCGGCGACGGGACCGCCGTGCTGTTCTGACTTCGGACACCTTCACTTCTCCTGATATCAATGCGGCATGGCCCGGTTATGGAAACTCTCGGAAAGACGGTCGACAAGGGCTTTCGCCGATCCCCCCTCACCCATCGACCAGATGAGCGCATGCAGTGACGCAGCCGCTTCATGGCCAATGACCGGGTCGGTCAGCCCGTGAAACTTGCCGGTCATCTCGGCATCGGTGGGCGGAGCTTCCGGATCCCATGTTGCGCGGGTGATTTCGGATGAATAAGAGGCCCCGTCGCGGGTGATGATGGTGGCCTGGGCCAGCCGCTCACCGGGGAAGACCTGATTGCAGTAATCATCTTCAAGCAGCTCCATGCCACGCGCCAGTTCGGTGATCCGCGGATCATC
>JBMHCY010000079.1:0-34616 GCA_049889655.1 Puniceispirillales bacterium (SeqCode) | reverse complement strand
TCGTTTCCAAACGTTATTCCGTACAGAATGGTAGGTTCCCACGCGTTACTCACCCGTGCGCCACTAGATCCGAAGATCTCGTTCGACTTGCATGTGTTAAGCATGCCGCCAGCGTTCGTTCTGAGCCAGGATCAAACTCTTAGGTTTGATGTGATTGCCCTAAGGCAATCAGACCCACCCAATAAATCCATGACTATAAGTTAACGTGAATTCACGGGTGGTATTGTTAATACCGGACGACATTAGATAGCCATGCCGCCGCCCGCGAATTCCTTCCGAATACATACCATTTCAAAAAGCGGGCCGGAGTTTCGCTCCGGCCGTGAGAGCGGTTTATAGAGACCCTCTCTCAGCCTGTCAAACCCTAAAATGAAATATTTTAAAGTTTTTTTTCAGGGGGCAGAAAACGGCTGCACAAACCTGTGCGTGTCATCCATAAACCCTGAGACTGGCGGCCATCGGAGACTGGCTCCGGGGCCTTGTGGACAGTATATATAACTGCTTTCACAAATCCACAATAATCGTTATGGTAGCGGCATTAAATTTAAGGCTCGGAACAAGATCAATCCATGCGCTCCATTGTGAACAATCAGAAAAGCCGCGACCAAGTGGCTGTTTTTGGATCAGAAATCCTCTCCAGCACCCGGCACAGCCGGCGATCACAGATCGCAGCAGCAGCCTTTGGGCTGGCCATGGCTGTTTCGGCTGCCACTGCCAGCAGCAGCACGCTGGAGACACCGACCCTCGATGAGCCCAGAATGATTCTGCCTGATTCGACCGCAATCACCCTGCCGACACCGCGCCCTGACCCGCGTCTGATGCTGCCGGAAGCCCCGGCATCGATCTCCCTGCCGCTGCCGCGGCCTGACCGGAAAAGCCTCTATCCGCTGACAACGGTCACCCTTGAAGAAGGATATGATGCCTTCACCGGGGTCACGCCGGCGACGACAGCGATGCCCCTGGCACTTAAATCAGGCGAAGGCCTGGCACAACTGCTGGGGCGTGGCGGTTTTGATCCGCAGACAGCCCAGTCAGCAATCAGCCGAATCAGCCGCCATGTCTCCATGCGGCGTCTGCCCATCGGTTTTGAGGTCAGCGTTCTGCCGGCCGGCCCCAGCCATGGCGGGGCTCTGCGGATCGGGCTTGATGATGATCTTGATCTTACCCTCATTGAAACAGCCGATGGCTGGGTCGAAAAACTCAGCATCAGACCGGTCAAAACCTACCTCACCTATCTGCGCGGTGATATCGATACATCGCTCTATCGGGCGGCAAAACAGGCCGGGATGAGTGATTCGATCTTCAACACCTTTGTTCAGGTGCTGAGTTTCAGCGTCGATTTCCAGCGTGAGATTCGCAAAGGTGACACGTTTGAAGCTCTGGTCGAGATCAAGAAGGACCTGATCACCGGCAAGAAACGAGGTAACCCCGAGCTGTTCTTCCTGTCCATGACCCTGTCCGGTGACCGTTTTGAGTTTTTCCGCCACGAGCATCGTGACGGCCGTATCGCCTGGTATGACGAGGCCGGCAACAGCGCCGCCCGCACCCTGATGCGGACACCGATCAACGGGGCGCGGCTTTCTTCCGGATACGGCAAGCGCAAGCATCCGGTCCTGGGCTATTCGAAAATGCATCGCGGGGTTGATTTCGCCGCCCCGATCGGCACCCCGATCATGGCCGCCGGCAGTGGCGTGGTTGAATTTTCAGGGCGTAACGGTTCCTACGGCAAGTATATCCGGGTCCGCCATAATTCGACCTACAAGACCGCCTATGCCCATCTGTCGCGGATCGGCCGGGGGATCAGCCCCGGGGCCCGTGTCTCGCAGGGGCAGATCATCGGCTATGTCGGTAATACCGGCCGCTCGACCGGCCCGCATCTGCATTATGAAATTCTGGTCAATGACCGCAAGGTCAACCCGATGAAAGTCCGCCTGCCTGCCGGGAAATCCATCGAAGACGATGAACGTCCCCGGTTCGCGGTCTCCATGCAGGAGATCACCGATGAATTGCAGGCGCGCGGCATCCTCCGCTTTGCCGAAGATACCTCCGGCCAGAACTGATCATCAAAAAAGAAGTATAGAGCGACTGAGGCTCAGCCAGCGTGCTGGCTGACCTCATCATCGGCATCGCCGCCGTCGGCCACGATATCAGCGGCATCGGCCTTGGTCTCGGTGTCTTCAGCTGACGCATCACCGTTGTGACCGTTGGCTTCCGCCGGGGCCGCCGTGGTTTCGGCGGCATCATCAGCAGAGGCTTCAGCAGGTGTATCCGCTGCAGACCCGTTTTCGGCATGGCCATTGCGGCGTTCTTCATGCGCAGAAACGATCGCACTGTGGACGCGGAAATAATGATCGGCGTGCTGATAATAGGCTTCGGCGGAAATGCGCTCACCGGAGGCGGCGGCATCATTGCCCAGCGACACGTATTTTTCATGCAGCTGGAGCGCGTTGCCGCGCAGCCTTACGTCAGGGCCGTTGGAATCCAGTGTCGTATTACGATTGATCTGGCCGTTGCCATTACGGCGACCACGGCCACGTTGACGGTTGTTCTTGCCGGATTGTCTCATCTGTATCAGGACGCTGTTGATGTGAAGGTTGTCCTCAACATACGCGTTGCCCAAAGGCAACCTGCATTGAATTGTTGAGGGAAGACGAAGTATTCATGTCGTCAATGAGGAAACCATAACGATCCTGACGGGTAATTCAAGCGTTAATTTCAACCGCGCGCTCAGCCTGGGCTCAGGCGGTTTTTGCCAGCACCAGACAGCGTGTCCGCCCGGCCAGGTCGGCATGTGTCGACAGAGTGTCGAGGCCAGCGGCAATCGCCAGACCGGTGACATCCTCAGCCTGACCATGACCAATCTCGACAACCGCTCTGCCGCCGGGGTTGAGGCGTCCGGCGATCACCGGCAACAGCAGCCGCCAGACCACCAGCCCATCATCGCCACCATCAAGGGCCAGCAGCGGGTCATGCAGGCGGACTTCGGGTTCGAGGCTGTCGATTTCGAGGCGCGGGATATAGGGCGGGTTGCTGATCACAAGATCAAAGCGTTCTTCTGCGAGGCTGCTGTCCCAATCTGAGACAGACCAGCGGCTGCGCCCGGCGAGGCTGAGGCTTTCTGCATTCGCACGGGCCGCGGCAATCGCCTCAGGGTTCACATCAACCCCGATCCCCCTTGCCTCGGGCAGATGCGCCAGCAGGGCCAGCAGCAGGCAGCCGCTGCCTGTCCCGAAATCCACGATCGATATCGCCGCAGGCATGGTTTCGGCGAGCATCAGCCCCGTTTCCACCAGCACTTCGCTATCGGGCCGCGGATCAAGGGTCGCCGCATTCAGCCCGAAGCGTAAGGAATAGAACTCGCGCCAGCCGCGCAGACGGGAGACAGGCTCACCGTCGTTGCGGCGGTTAATGAGGGTATCAAGATGTGCTGCCTGCGCCTGATCAAGCGCGATATCCTCATGGGGCAGGACAGGGTCTTCCCGGTCGACCGCCAGTGCCAGCAACAGGCGGGCTTCACGCCGCCGCTCACCGGCATCACCACGCTTGAGCCGCGCCGCCACGGCGGTGATCAGCCCGGCGGCTTCACGCTGCCGATCAGCTGTCATCACCATCGGCGGCTTCAGCCAGCCGGGCGGCCTGATCTTCGGCAATCAAGGCATCGACCATTTCATCGAGGGCTTCACCCGCAATCAGGCGATCGAGTTTGTAGAGCGTCAGGTTGATCCGGTGATCGGTCACCCGGCCCTGGGGGAAGTTGTAGGTGCGGATACGTTCCGAACGATCCCCGGAGCCCACCTGGCCCTTGCGCGAGGCTGCCCGCTCGGCTTCCTGACGCGCCCGTTCGGCATCATAGATACGGGCCCGCAGGATCTTCATCGCCTTGGCCCTGTTCTTGTGCTGGGATTTCTCGTCCTGCTGGCTGACAACGATACCGGTCGGAATATGGGTGATGCGGACCGCGGAATCGGTCGTGTTCACTGACTGGCCACCGGGACCAGAGGCCCGGAAGACATCAATCCGCAAATCGCTTTCGTTGATCTCGATATCGACATCTTCGACTTCCGGCAGCACGGCCACGGTCGCTGCCGAGGTGTGAATGCGGCCGCCGGCTTCAGTTTCCGGGACACGCTGGACGCGGTGGACACCGGATTCAAATTTCAGCCGGGCGAACACATCGGCACCACTGATGGTCGCTGCCGCTTCCTTGTAGCCGCCAATACCGGTATCAGACACTTCCATGACCTCAAACCGCCAGCCGTGGCGGGTGGCAAAACGCTGATACATCCCAAACAGATCAGCCGCAAACAGCGCCGCCTCGTCACCGCCGGTTCCGGCGCGGACTTCAAGAATGGCGTTGCGGCTGTCATCCTTGTCCTTGGGCAGCAGCAGCATCTGCAAGGCATGCTCCGCCTCTGGCAGGGTTGCGGTGATCTCCTGGATTTCCTCTTCGGCCATGGCGATGGTATCCGCATCGCCCTCCGCCTCGGCCAGCATCTGGCGGGCTGTTTCCAGATCAGCCTGCATGGTCTTGACCAGGGCCGCCTGATCAGCAACCGGTTTGATCTCCGCCAATTCACGGGAAAGCCGAGTCAGTTCATCAGGGCTCATCTGCCCGGATTGCTGCAACCTGTCTTCGATCTCGACACGCCGGGCCAGCACCCTCTCAAGACTGTCATTGAGGCTCATCGGATCAGCTTTCTGCGGCCATCGACCGAAGCATCGCCGGTGCATCGGCAAGCGGGATATCCTGCTGGCTGCCATCGGTCATGTCGCGCACCCGGATGACCCCGGCTTCGGCTTCTTCACTGCCCTGCATGGCGACGATACGGGCCCCGAGCCTGTCAGCACGTTTCATCTGCTTGCCGAGATTGCCGCTATAGGGCATCTCGACCCGGATACCCGCAGCCCGCAACTGTGCCGCCAGCCCGGCGAGGGTCTCCTCGGGGCCGTCACCGATAGCGATCAGCACCAGCGGCGGCGGCAGGCTTTCGGCCTTGTCAGCGAGCATCGCCAGACGTTCGATCCCGGCCGCCCAGCCGACCCCGGCGACCTGAGGCCCGCCAAGGGTTTCGGCAAGGCCATCATAACGACCGCCGCCCATGACAGTGCCCTGGGCACCGAGCGATGCGGTGATGAACTCAAAGGCCGTATGGCAGTAATAATCAAGCCCCCGGACCAGTTTCGGATCCAGCGTGTAACTGACCCCGGCGGCATCGAGAAAGGCACAGACCCGATCAAAATGGGCCTGCGATTCGGCGTTCAGATAGCCATCCAGGCGCGGAGCGTTTTCAAGAATGCTGCGGTCACCTTCATCCTTGCTGTCGAGAATTCGCAACGGGTTCACCTCAAGGCGGCGGCGGCTGTCTTCGGAAAGACTGTCACGGTAGCCGGCGAGATACGCCACCAGCGCCTCGCGATAGGCCTGGCGGGATGCCGCATCACCGAGGCTGTTGAGATGCAGGGTGCAATCCCCGGCAACGCCGAGGGCATCGAGAATCATGTGGCCGAGATGGATCACCTCGGCATCGGCCAGCGGCTGCCCCGGGCCGAGCAACTCAACCCCGATCTGGTGGAACTGGCGCATCCGGCCCTTCTGCGGGCGTTCATAGCGGAACATCGGCCCGGCATAGAAAAACTTCTGCGGCAGCGTCTGGGTCAGCCCGGCACTGATGAGGGCGCGGACAACACCGGCCGTGCCTTCGGGGCGCAGCGTCAGCCCTTCACCACCGCGATCAGTAAAGGAATAGGTTTCCTTGGTCACGACATCACTGCCCTCGCCAAGCGGCCGGGCAAAGACATCGGTAAACTCGAAAACCGGGGTCGCCATTTCTTCAAAGCCGAACCGCTCGCCGAGGCGGCGGGCGGTTTCCATCACCAGACGGTGACGGGCCATGTCTTCCGGCATCAGATCAGCGGTTCCCCGGGGTGACTGCAGTTTCATGATTGTCCGCTTTCCTGTTCTGCCTCGGCACGGGCTTTCTTGATCTGGCTGGCGCGGGCTTCGACCAGCTCGACCACGTGCTCGACGATATCGCCATTCTGAAGCCGGTGATCGGCCATGCCTGAAAGATAGATCTGATGCGTATCCTTGCCGCCGCCGGTGAGACCGATATCAGTCTCGCGGGCTTCACCCGGGCCGTTGACGACACAGCCGATGATCGAAACCGTGATTGGCTCATCGATATGGTCAAGCCGTTCCTCAATGATCCGCACCGTGTCGATGACATCGAACTGCTGGCGGGCACAGGAGGGGCAGGAGATAACCGTCACCCCGCGATGGCGCAGGCCGAGCGACTTGAGCATCTCAAAGCCGACACGCACTTCTTCGGCCGGATCGGCGGAAAGCGAAACCCGGATCGTATCACCGATCCCCGACCAGAGCAGGTTGCCAAGCCCGATCGATGATTTGACCGTCCCGGCACGCAGCCCCCCGGCCTCAGTGATGCCGATATGCAGCGGGCAATCGATGGCCTCGGCGAGTTGCATATAGGCGGCCACAGCCAAAAAGACATCCGAAGCCTTGACCGAAATCTTGAACTCGTGGAAATCGTTATCCTGCAGGATGCGGGCATGGTTGAGGGCTGATTCGACCAGTGCTTCCGGGCAGGGTTCACCGTATTTTTCCAGGAGATCGCGTTCCAGCGATCCAGCATTGACGCCGATCCGCATTGAACAGCCGTGGTCACGCGCCGCCTTGATCACTTCCCTCACCCGGTCGGCGGAACCAATATTACCAGGGTTGATCCGCAGGCAGGCCGCCCCGGCCTCAGCAGCTTCGATCGCCCGGCGATAGTGAAAATGAATATCGGCAACAATCGGCACCGTGCTTTCGGCAGTGATGGCGGCCAGCGCAGCAGTGCTGTCTTCATCAGGGCAGGAAACCCGGACAATATCCGCCCCGGCACGGGTGGCCGCCTCAATCTGCGCCATGGTGGCGGCGATATCCGGCGTCGGCGTGTTGGTCATGGTCTGGACAGAAATCGGCGCATCACCCCCGACAGGCACATTGCCGACCATGATCTGGCGGGAGGGGCGACGGTCGATCTGTCGATAGGGGCGCACGGCCATGGGTAAACTCCGGCACGGGAAATCAGGGGCTTGCCGACATGGTCTAGCCGATCACCTGATGGGGGTCAATCAATCACCTGTTGCGTTCGCTGATCAGCGTCGGATCGAGCGGCAATTCGCGGATCGCCTCACCCCAGTTTCCGGGGATGACACTGGTGCCGTCACCCAGCGCGATGCTCAGCCCGCCGGCATTGCCGGTCGTCAGGTAGACATCCTGATCCATGGCGACAGTATAGACTTCTCCGGAACGCATCAGCCAGGCAGCGATCTGGCTGCCATCGGCGCGATTCAGCTCAACCCAGCTGGTGCCGATAGCGGTGATGACCATCTCGCTGTCCGGATCACGGTCCCGGGCGAGGGCATCAGCGGCGGAAAGGTTCGGCGTGACCGGTGCCACGGTTTCGGGTTCAGCCTCAACGTCAGGCTCGGCCACCGTCTCGGCAAGAGTCGGTTCTGCCGGGGTGAGAGGCTCCTCTTCAGCCGGGGTTTGGGCCGCTGGGGTTTCGGCAACGGGCGGATCAATGGCGGCGGTTTCCTGCGGGGCCGTGATCGGTGCCGCCTCAAACGGCTGAACTTCCTTGAAGGTCGGCTCAACCGGCTCTTCACGCGCCGAGGTTTCGGCAACGATCGTGCTGTCGACAACCGCCGCCGGTGCCTGCGGGGCTGTGACTGCCGGGGTTTCCGCAACGACGTTCTTTTCAGTGACAAGGCCGGCATCAAAAACATACCAGCCGCCATAGAGCAGCACCCCGGCCAGTACCGAGACCAGCGCGATGCGGCCGGACCCGTTGGGTGACTGCACCTTGGTTTCGATGAAATCGAATTCCGGCCGCTTTTCGCTGCTGCTCAGGGCATTGTGCATATCCTGACAGAGCGATGCTGCCGGCAGGCCGAGGAAGTTGGCGTAACTGCGGACATAGCCGATGATATAGGTGGGCGCCGGCAGGCGATCGAGGTCAGCTTTTTCAATCGCGGCCAGATATTCCGGGAGGATGAAAAGCGAGGCGCTGACATCAGCGATCTCGAGATTCCGCTCAACACGACGGTCAGCGAGAATCTGGCCGACTCTCACCAATTCCTGATGGATGCTTGTCTTTTCTTTCACATCCATGGAAAGACCTTCGCAAAAAAACCTAAACAAGGCCTCAACAATTACCCAAAAAAGCCTGATTGGGCAATGTTTTTTGTCTCATCCCTGGCCGGGGAGGCTTTACTCAGCCGTCGAGACCGAACGCCGTATGCAGGCTGCGCACTGCCAGTTCGGTGTAATCGCGGCTGATCAAAACGCTGATTTTGATCTCCGAGGTTGAGATCACCTCAATGTTGATCCCCTTCTCGGCGAGGGTGCTGAACATGGTCCGGGCAATGCCGGGCTGGCTGCGCATGGCCATGCCGACCACCGAGATCTTACAGACATCTTCCGAGGCCTGAATCTGGCCGATCTCCAGTTCTTCCTGCATCGCAGCAAGCACTTTCTGGGCCCGGGGCAATTCGGAAGCGGCCACCGAAAAGGTGATATCGGTCTTGCCTTCATCGCTGGCGGCAGTCTGGACGATCATGTCCACATTGACGTTGTCATCGGCAAGAGCCCCGAAAACACGCGCCGCCACACCTGGCCTGTCAGCAAGACCGGCAAGCGTGACCTTGGCTTCGTCGGTGCTGTAGGCAATGCCGCTGACTGAATTCTTTTCCATGACTTCTTCCTCCTTGACGACCATCGTCCCTGGCAGGTCTTCGAAACTGGATAAAACCTGAAGATTGACCCCGTGGCGCATGGCCATGGCGACAGACCGTGTCTGCAGAACCTTGGCCCCGCCGGAAGCCATTTCCAGCATTTCCTCAAACGTGATTCGGTCGAGCTTGCAGGCTGCCGGCACAATCCGGGGGTCAGTGGTATAGACTCCGTCGACATCAGTATAGATATCGCAGCGATCGGCACCAATGGCCGCGGCAATCGCCACCGCCGAAGTATCAGAGCCGCCCCGCCCGAGAGTCGTGATCCGGTTATCCGAGGCGAGCCCCTGAAACCCGGCAATAACCGCCACCTGACCGGCATCCAGCCGGGCATTGATCAGGTCAGTTTCGATCCGTTCAATGCGCGCCCCGCCATGGACATCATCAGTGATCAGCGGCAGTTGCCAGCCGAGCCATGAACGGGCGTCAATCCCCCGGTTCTGCAGTGCAATCGCCAGCAGGCCGACCGACACCTGTTCACCGGAAGACACGACAGTATCATATTCGCGGGCATCATGGAGAAGACCCATCTCACGCGTCCAGGCCACCAGCTGATTGGTTGTCCCCGCCATAGCAGAAACGACAACAGCAACCTGATTGCCCTGCTCGACGGCAGCAGCGACCTTTTCCGCCACCGCCTTGATGCGCTCGGTTGTGCCCACGGAAGTGCCGCCGAATTTCATCACGATGCGTGCCATGGCGTATCTCTTTTTTTGATCCCTTGCTGGTTCTGATCCGGCTTGTCTCGCACCGGATAAGACATTAATCTCGGCCATCTGATAGACTGATCTCAGCCTGTGGGCAAGAGAGGAATGTAATCATGACCGGCAAACCGGACAATGCGGAGCCTCTGTCTGCGTCTGTTGACGCGGAAGAAATCCGTTATTTTGACACTCTTGCCGGTCGCTGGTGGGATGCGCGAGGCCCGTTTGCCGCCCTGCAGCGGATGACCCCGGCCCGGGTGGCGTATATCCGCCGCCACGCCGGAAGGCTGCTCGGGGCTGACAGCCTCAGCGGGCTCACGGTCCTGGATATCGGCTGCGGCGGCGGTCTCCTTGCGGAACCGCTGGCCCGGCTTGGAGCGCAGGTCACTGGCATCGATGCCGGGGCCGAGGCGATCACTGCCGCCCGCAACCATGCCCGGATCAGCGGGCTTGAGATCACCTACGAGGCGATCACGGCGGAACATCTGGCTGAAACCGGGGCAGTGTTTGATATCGTCATCGCCTCTGAGGTGATCGAGCACGTCACCGACCGCCTCGGGTTTCTGGAAACCATGGCACGCTTTGGCCGTGCTGACGGCAGCTCCATGGCGGTGCTGACAACGATTAACCGATCGGTGGCCGGGGTGGCCCTTGGTAAATATGCGGCGGAATATCTGCTGCGGCTCGCCCCCAGGGGTGCCCATGACCCGAAACGCTTTGTTCGCCCCGACGAGCTCCGCCGCGAGGCTGCCGGAGCCGGGATCATGATCGATGATGTGACGGGGATCAGGCCGTCGCTCATGGACGGGTTCAGCCTCGGCGGGCCGCCACTGATCAATTATGCTGCCGCCGGGGTGATCAGCGGCTGACAGATTCAGTTCTCGGGGGGCAGCCAGGGGATGGCAATCGCCTCGATGCCCTCTTCGGCCAGAGCTTCGGCCTCTTCCGGGCTGGTCTGGCCATAAATGCCGCGTTCTTCGGCTTCACCGTAATGGATCTTGCGGGCTTCCTCGGCAAACTGCACACCGACATCATCACAGTGATCGGTGATCGTTTTCTGTATCTCGCGCATCTTGGCATAGAGTGCGGCAACCTGCTGGGGGTCGACCGCTGGCTCTTTCTGAGGCAGTTGCGCGTGGCTGGGGGCTGCCGCCGGTTGCAGGGGCTTTTTCTGGTTGCCCTTGCGCGGCAGTTGCGGCGTCATCAGGGCCTTGCTGACATCACTGGTTTCACAGACAGGGCAGGTCAAAAGACCGCGTGCCTGCTGATCCTCGAAATCACCCGAGGAGCCAAACCAGCCTTCAAAAACATGGCCGTGGCAGCATTTGAGCGAATAACTGATCATGGTATTCAGTTAATCATTCTCTGGAATGATTTCAAGTCATCAAAGACGCTGTGATCAGGTCGGGATCAGATGGCCCCGTGGCAATGCTTGAATTTCTTGCCCGACCCACAGGGGCAAGGCGCGTTGCGAGGCGTCTTCGGGTTAACCCCGCCTGCCGAAGCCGGTTTTGCAGGTGCCGCGGCTGGCTCCTGCGGCGGCTCACCAGAGGCAGTCTGGGTCGGCTGCGGTTCAATATGGGCGAGCACGGAGGTCGTCAACCCGCGCAGGTTGTCGAGCATCTGCTCGAACAGCTCGAACGCCTCACGTTTATATTCGTTGAGCGGGTTCTTCTGGGCATAGGAGCGCAGCCCCACCGCCTGCTTCATATGGTCGAGTGCCAGCAGATGATCTTTCCACTGCTGATCGAGCACCTGCAGGAGCAACGATTTTTCGGCCATCCGCATGATCTCAGGCGTGAACCGAACCGCCTTTTCTGCCATCCGTGCATCGGCCTGGCTGATCAGTCTTTCGGTGATGGCCTGCTGGTCCATGCCATCCTCGCGGCACCAGGCCTCGGCATCGATATCGAGACCGTGATAGCGCATCGCCCCGTCTTTCAGGGTTTCAGGCTGCCACTGATCGGGATAGGTGCCGTCAGGAATGGCGCTGGCAACCAGATCGGTGGCCACTTCATGGCGCATATCGGTGATCGTCTCGGCGACATTTTCGGCGTTCATGATATCTTTACGCTGCTCGAAGATCACCCGCCGCTGATCGTTCATCACATCATCGTATTTGAGCAGCTGCTTGCGGATTTCGAAGTTTCTCGCCTCAACCTTGGACTGGGCCTTTTCGATAGCCTTGTTAATCCACGGATGAATGATCGCCTCGCCTTCCTGAAGCCCGAGTTTCTGGAGCATGGAATCGAGCCGTTCAGAGCCGAAAATCCGCATCAGATCATCTTCGAGGGACAGGTAGAACTTGGAGGCGCCGGGATCACCCTGACGGCCGGAACGGCCACGCAACTGGTTATCGATCCGGCGGGATTCATGGCGTTCCGTGCCGATCACGAACAGCCCGCCTGCCGCCAGCACCTTTTCCTTGCCGGCAGCGACATCGGCTTCGGCCTTGGCGCGTGCCTTGGTATCATCAGCGGCGGCATCGAGGCGGCGTTCGAGGTTACCGCCCAGCTGGATATCGGTGCCCCGCCCCGCCATATTGGTGGCGATCGTCACCGCCCCGGGGATCCCCGCATCGGCGATGATCATAGCTTCCTGTTCGTGGAAACGGGCGTTCAGCACCTGATGGTCGATCTTTTCCTTTTTCAGGGCGGCCGAGAGTTTTTCCGATTTCTCAATCGACACCGTGCCGACGAGAACCGGCTGGCCGCGATCACGGCAATCCCTGATCTGGTCGATGACAGCACGGTCGCGCTCGGCAGATGTGCGGTAAATCTCATCATCGTGATCAACCCGGGCGACGGGATTGTTGGTGGGGATGGCAACCACTTCAAGGTTATAGATTTCCGAAAATTCACCGGCTTCGGTCATGGCCGTGCCTGTCATCCCCGCCAGTTTCGGGTAGAGCCGGAACAAATTCTGGAACGTGATCGACGCCAGTGTCTGGTTTTCAGGCTGAACCTCGAGCCCTTCCTTGGCTTCAAGGGCCTGGTGCTGGCCGTCACCGAAACGGCGGCCTTCCATGGCCCGGCCGGTAAACTCATCGATGATGACGATGCGGCCGGCTTTGACCATGTAATGGGTGTCACGCTGGAAGAGCGTGTGGGCACGCAGGGCCATGTTGATATGGTGCAGCAGCGAGATATTGTTCGCATCATAAAGTGAGCCGGATTCCATGATCCCGGTATCCATCAGCATCACCTCAATACGCTCCATGCCCTCATCGGTGAGGCTGGCGGTGCGCTGCTTTTCATCAAGCTCGTAGTCGCCTTCCTCGAGTTTCGGGATGATCGTATTGACCTGATCATAGAGCCCCGAGGATTGCTCGCTGGGCCCGGAGATCACCAGCGGTGTCCGCGCCTCGTCAATCAGGATGCTGTCGACTTCGTCGATGATGGCGAAATGCGGTTCACGCTGGACCATGTCCTCAAGGCGGAACTTCATGTTGTCGCGCAGGTAATCGAAGCCCAGCTCGTTGTTGGTGGCATAGGTAATATCCGCCGCATAGGCCGCACGGCGGGCGTCATCATCCATCTCGTTGGTGATGCAGCCGACACTGAGACCGAGAAACGCATAGATCTGGCCCATCCATTCGGAGTCCCGCCGGGCGAGATAATCGTTGACGGTGACGATATGGACACCGTCGCCGCTCAGGGCATTGAGATAGGCCGCCAGCGTCGAGACAAGGGTTTTGCCCTCGCCGGTTTTCATTTCGGTAATGCGCCCCTGATGGAGGACAATCCCGCCCATCATCTGGACATCGAAATGGCGCTGGCCGATGGTTCTCCTGGCAGCCTCACGGACTGTTGCAAAGGCTTCGGGGAGGATGGCATCAAGGCTTTCACCGGCCTCGAGGCGGCCGCGGAATTCATCGGTCTTGCCGCGCAATGCGGCATCATCAAGACCGGACAGGCTATCCTCATGGCTGGCAATGGCCGCCACTTGAGGATCGAATTTCTTGATCTCTCTAGAATTTGAATCGCCGAAAAGTGATTTGGCCAATCCGCTGAACATCGATGCTCTTCCACTTACAATTTCATGCCGCTGCAACATTCACCCATCCATTAGGCGCAGCCCGCCGCCAATGTCAATGATTGACACACCCGACCGGTCATTTCTGACAGTGATCCTGCCTTGCGACAACCCTTATTACATGATAGCGGTAAGGGAAGATTACAACCGCACCGCAGACGCCGCCCGCTCGGCAGGGAGACCCTCCATGGCTTGTTCGATATCCTCACCGCTGAGGGCTGTAAAACATCTTATCGCCGCCGGCCTCGCCACTGCCCTGCTGACAGCCCCGGCCATGGCCCAGGAAGAGGAAGCCCTGACGATCCTCACCATTAACGGCCAGCCCTACAGCCTCAACCTCGTCGGCAGCCTCATCAATCAGTTGCCGGAAAACGTCCGGGCACGGCCGCTTGAGAGCTATTATGACAGCATCGTCGATGACATCATCGACACCCGGCTGACCGCTGACGCTGCCCGGGAATCAGGCCTCGCCGATAATGTCCTGCTCAAGGAAATTGCCGATCGTGCCCGTGACCGGGTGCTGGCCGAGGCCTGGATCAACCAGACAGTGAATGAACGCATTACCGAAGAGATGATCGAACAGAGTTACAACGATTACGTCGCCGATGCCGAAAGCCGGACTGAAGTTCGTGCCCGTCATATTCTGGTTGATACCGAGGATGCCGCCAAAGCAGTGATCGGGCGGCTGGATGGCGGTGAGGATTTCGCTGCCATCGCGCGTGAGGTTTCGACAGGCCCGAGCGGCCCCAACGGCGGCGAGCTGGGCTATTTCCGCCGCGGGGCCATGGTGCCCGCCTTTGAACTGGCAGCCTTTGCGGTCGCCAAGGGCAGCTATACCCAGGCCCCGGTCCAGACACAGTTCGGCTGGCACGTGATCATGGTCGAAGACCGCCGTGTCGCCCCGGCCCCGCCGCTCGAAGAAATGCGCGATCAGCTGATTAACACGCTGTCGGTCAAGATGGTGAGTACCATTATCTCGGAATTACGCAGCCAGGTGGAGATCACAAGGCTGAATTTTGACGAAGTCCGTGAAGCCGAAACAAAACGCCGCGAGAATGCCGCACAGTAAGACCAGGGGCTTGCCATGAAACGTTCTCCTCTTGCGCCGGCTGAATCGGCCCCGTTACTCCCCGTCAGCGGCTTCCGCCTGGCGGTGGCTGAAACCGGCATGAAATACCGCAATCGCCCGGATTGTATGCTGCTGGCGGCGGATCAGCCTGTCGCTGCTGCCGGGGTGCTGACACGGTCGAAAACCTGTTCGGCCGCAGTCGACTGGTGCCGCGAGACTCTCGCCGGGGGCAAGGGGCAGGCAGTGCTTGTCAATGCCGGCAATGCCAATGCCTTCACCGGCCGGGCCGGGCAGAGTGCGGTCGCGCGTTGTGCCGATGCTGTTGCCGCCGCCTGTGGCTGCCCCAAGGGGAATGTGCTGCTGGCCTCGACCGGGGTGATCGGTGAGCCGCTTGATGACAGCCTCATCACCGGTCATCTCGACGCCATGATCGGTCGCCTCTCTGCCGACGGCTGGGCCGATGCCGCCGAGGCGATCCGCACCACCGACACCTTTGCCAAAGGAGTCTCCACGACGGTCGAGATCGACGGCACGGCCGTTACCATCACCGGCATTGCCAAGGGCTCCGGGATGATCGCCCCGGACATGGCGACGATGCTGGCCTTTATCGCCACCGATGCCGCGATTGATCCTAAAACCCTGCGCCAGATCACCCGCCAGGCCGCCGATGCCAGTTTCAACGCCATCACCGTCGACAGCGACACCTCCACCAGCGATACCGTGCTGGTGCTGGCCAGCGGCCGCGCCGGACATTCCCCGATCAGCACCCTGGAAAGTCCTGCCGCCGCTGCCTTTGAGAAGGCTCTTCGCGACGTGATGATCGACCTTGCCGGGCTGATTGTCCGCGATGGCGAAGGGGCCAGTAAGTTCATCAGCATCACTGTCAGCGGCGCCGAGGATGATGCCGCCGCCCGCCGGATCGGTCTCGCCATTGCCAATTCCCCCCTCGTCAAGACTGCAATTGCCGGTGAGGATGCCAACTGGGGACGGGTTGTCATGGCCGTCGGCAAATCCGGCGAGCACGCCGACCGTGACCGGCTTTCCATTGCCATGGGAGGCGTCACCATCGCCCGTGACGGGGCCCGTGTGGACAATTATGACGAAGCCCCGGTGGCGGCCCATATGCAGGGCCAGAATATCGATATCGATATCGATGTCGGTGTCGGTGACGGCCGGGCCACCGTCTGGACCTGTGATCTGACCCATGACTATATCACCATCAATGCCGACTACCGGTCCTGACACGCTGCCGATCGTGCTTGTTTCCGCGGCCGCGCTTGTCGATGCCGATGGCCGGGTCCTGCTCGCCCAACGCCCGGAAGGCAAGGCCATGGCCGGGCTCTGGGAATTCCCCGGCGGCAAGGTCGAACCCGGTGAAACCCCCGAAGCCGCACTGATCCGTGAACTGGATGAAGAACTGGGGATCAGCACGGTGGAATCCTGCCTCGCCCCCATCGCCTTTGCCAGCCACGGCTATGATGATTTTCATCTGCTGCTGATGCTGTTTGCCTGCCGCCGCTGGAAAGGGGTGATCACACCGAAGGAGAACAACCCGGTGATCTGGGCCCGCCCGAACCGGCTCCGTGACTATGCCATGCCGCCCGCCGACGAACCGCTGATCGCCATGCTGCAGGACCTACTCTGAGGGGCTGTCATCCTTCTTCTCTGGGGCGAGTGCCTCAGCCAGACTGTTGCGGGCGGAACCGGGTTTGAGCGGCTGCTGCTGGCTTTCATGAGGCGCCCAGCCTGTCAGGGTGACGATCTCCACCTTTTCACTGATGCGGCCATCGACCGTGGCGAGGCGTTCACTGGCCAGCGCAGCAGCATGGAAAAACACCTGCCGTGATGTGCCCCCCCTGAGCCGGCCAGCAAGGGCGTTCTGTTCCGCCATGCCCCGCAGATCACGCATCAGGGCAAAGGCATCCGCCCAGGTGATGGTGAGCGTGTCGCTGTCAGCCACTGGCAGGGCCAACCCGGCGCGGCCGATCAACCCGCCGAGATCACGGATATCGGCCATCGGCAGCACCCGCGGGGAGAGCCCTCCGGTGACCGCCGTTTCAGCCTCGGCCAGGCAGTTGCGCCAGCCTTCGAGTGTCTCACCACCGGGCAGGGCAAGGATCATCAGCCCATCAGGCTTGAGCAGCCGCCGCAGCCGGGCCATCACCCCGGGGAGATCGTTCATCCAGTGCAGGCTAAAGGCCGAAAAGACAGCATCGACACTCTCATCCGCCAACGGCAGGGCATCTGCAGAAGCAACCACCGCCTCAAGGCCTTTCGCGCGGGCGGCGGCCACCATTTTCGGGGAAGGATCAAACGCTGTCACCCGGTCGACCGAAGGATGCGCCGCCAGCCTTTCAGCCAGCGCCCCCGTATGGCAGCCGACATCGATCACATGAGGAAACCGCCGCCGCACCGCATCAAGACGGTCAACAACACGCTCGGCGACAGCCTGCTTGAGGAAATCATGATCATCAAAAGCCCCGGCAGCACGATCCCGGAAACGGATATGCGCGGCTTCGTCGATCAATTTGGGCGGTGTGTTCTGCATGACCCAAGCATGGGGATCGGGGCCAAAAACGCAAGCCTGCATTAACACTAAATTTACCGGCGGCCGGTTAGGATGGCGGATGGACCTTGCGCATCTGATGATCAATGCCCTGATCCCACCGGTCTGCCCGCTATGCCAGCGGGGGCTGCTGGAACCGGGGCTCTGTGCCGATTGTTTCGGCGGCCTTGTGCTGCTCAACGATCCCTGCTGCCAGCGTTGCGCCCTGCCCTTTGATCATGATGCCGGAAACCGGCTCTGCGGCAATTGCCTGAAATCGCCGCCAGGATTTGATGAAGCCGTCGCCGGTCTGCGCTACACCGATACAGCCCGGCAATTGATCCTGGCCTTCAAGCATGGTGATCGGCTGGATATCGCACCGCTGCTCGCCCGGGTGATGCTGCCCCGGGCAATGCCGCTGATCAGCAAGGCTGATCTGGTGCTGCCGGTGCCCCTGCACCGGTGGCGGTTTTTCCGCAGACGCTTTAATCAGTCAGCGGAACTGACCCGTCATCTGCTGGCGGCCGGAGGCTTTGATGCGGGGCTGATGGCAACACAAGTGCTGCTCCGTCACCGCAACACGCCATCGCAGGGAAAACGCAGCCGCAACCAGCGGATCACCAATGTGCGCGGGGCGTTCCGGATTAATCCCGCCTTTGCCGACCGCATCCGCAATCGTCATGTTCTGCTGATCGATGATGTCATGACCACCGGGGCGACGCTGTCTTCGGCCGCCCGCACGCTCAAACGCCATGGCGCGGAAACGGTTGCTGTCTGTGTCACCGCGCGGGTATGCTGAGGGCATGAAACACCGCGTTGCCAACCTGCAATACACCGCCGCCGCCACGGAAGCCGAAAGCCTCGCCGTGATCCTGCCGATGATCGCCGAAGCACGGGCTGAGGGGGCGGCGTTGATCGCCCTGCCGGAATGTGCCAGCCGCATCACCGCAGACCGCAAGGTGCTGATGGCAGAAGCGGAGACAGAGGCGCAAAGCCGCAGCCTCGCCAGTCTCTCCGAAGAAGCGGCCAGACAGGGATGCTGGATGCTGATCGGCTCGCTGATCCTGCGCCATGATGATGATCCCTCACGTCTTACCAACCGGAGTTTCCTGATCCGGCCGGACGGGTCGATCCATGCCCGCTATGACAAGATCCATATGTTCGATGCCCGCATCAACGATGGCCAGCAGTATCGGGAATCGCAGCATTACACTGCCGGCAGCAAAGCCGTGCTGGCGGTAACGCCGCTCGGCCGGATCGGCATGACCATCTGTTACGATCTGCGCTTTCCCGGGCTTTACCGGATGCTGGCCCAGGCAGGGGCGGCAATTCTCACCGTGCCGTCAGCCTTCACCCGTGTCACCGGGGCGGCCCACTGGCACGCCCTGATGCGCGCCCGGGCGATTGAGAACGGCTGTTATATCGTCGCTCCGGCACAGACCGGACGCCATGATGGCGGCCGGGAGACCTGGGGGCACAGCCTGATTATCGACCCCTGGGGTGAGGTGCTGGCGGATGCAGGCACGCCGCCGGGGATCACCATCGCGGAGATAGATCCGGGCAAGGTGGAAAAAGCCCGCCGGGCCGTCCCCAGCCTGGAGGCGGATCAAATGTTCAGTCTTGAGAAAGTTGGCAGCACAGAGGGCTGATCAGGCCAGACCCTTGTCGCCGATGGCGAGATATTTTTCCTGACGCTGTTCGCGCAGCCCTTCGGCGGAAAGACCGGCCAGCGATTGCAACTGTTCGGCAAGCGCATCACCGAGATTGTCGATCGCCTCTTCCGGGTCACGATGGGCTGCACCGAGCGGTTCGGCAACCACCTGATCAATGACACCGAGGGTTTCCATATCAGCAGCCGTTAGGCGCAAAGCCTGGGCCGCATCACGGGCATGATCAGCACTCCGCCAGAGGATCGAGGCACAGCCTTCGGGTGAAATGACCGAATAGACGGCGTGTTCAAACATCAGGACCCGGTTGCCCGTGGCGAGAGCAATCGCCCCGCCGGAGCCGCCTTCGCCGATGATCGAGGCGACGATGGGGCTGCCCAGATTGAGGCAGGATTCGATCGACCGGGCAATCGCTTCAGCCTGGCCGCGTTCTTCGGCCCCGCGCCCGGGATAGGCCCCGGCGGTATCGACAAACGACAGCACCGGCAGCCCGAAGCGTTCAGCCAGTTCCATCAACCGCCGCGCCTTGCGGTAGCCTTCGGGACGGGCCATACCGAAATTGCGCTTGATCCGGTCTTCGGTGGTGTTGCCCTTTTCAGTCCCCATGACAACCACGGCATCACCGCGGAACCGGGCCAGTCCGCCGATCACGGCGTGGTCTTCGGCATAGTTGCGGTCACCAGCAAGGGGGGTGAAATCATCAAACAGCCGGGCGATGATATCGACGGTCTTGGGGCGATCCGGATGGCGTGCCACCTGCACCTTTTCCCAGGGGCCGAGGCTCGAATAGGCTGTCTTGATCTCGCGGGTCAGTTTTTTCTGCAGCCGCCCCACTTCCTCGGAGATGTTGATATCCATGTCCGATGACATATGGCGGAGCTCTTCGAGCTTGCCTTCCAGAACAGCAATAGGTTTTTCAAAATCAAGAAATTGGCGCATCGCTCGACTCATGTTCGGAAAAATCTGAAAAGGGAATATAACCCATATCAATCCTTGCGGGCAAGCGGGTGTATATCGCGCACCAGCCCGGCAAGCCGATCATCCCGGGTTTTGGTGTAAATCTCGGTCGTCGTGATATCAGCATGGCCAAGCAGCATCTGCAGCGACCGCAGGTCAGCCCCGCGGTTGAGCATATGGGTGGCGAAGGAATGCCGCAGCATATGCGGGCTGACCGAACGGGTGATCCCCGCCTCACGGGCCAGCCTTTTCAGCTCGGTATTGACCTCCTGCCGCGGGATCGCCCCGTCACCCCGGGGGAAGAGATAGGGTGACGTCACGGCATCAGGGTCCTGATCACGGGCGTTGATCCAGGCCTTAATGGCGGCATGGGCGGCGCCTGTCAGCACGACAATCCGTTCCCGCCCGCCCTTGCCGGTGACGGTGATCCTGTCCTGTCCCCGGCGAACCGCAGCCAGTGGCAGGGCCACCAGTTCCGAGACCCGCAGCCCGGTCGCATAGAGAATTTCCAGCATACAGACAAGCCGCAGGCCGCGCTGGCCTTCGACTTTGACAGCAGCGGCGAAGAGCTGGGCCAGTTCATCCTCGGTCAGGCTCTTGGGCAGGTTTTCAGGCATTTTCGGGCGATCAAGACGGCTGGTTGGGTCATCCGGGCGGAGACCTTCCTCAACCGCAAAGACCATGAACTGATGCAGTGCGCTCAGCCGCCGCGAAACTGTCTTGGGGCTAAAACGTGCTGTCCAGCTCGCCATGACCCGACGCAGGCTGTCGATCCCGGCTGCAAGCAGGGTTTCGCCGCCGGGCAGAGATTGGGCCCAGATCAGCAAATCCCTTTCATAAGCCGCGATGGTGTTGGGTGCAGCCCCCCGTTCGGCGGCAATCGCACTGAGAAAGCGGCGCATCGCCTGCTGATCCGAGGCGGACAGGCCAGCGCCTCCCGCCGGTCGTTCAGCTCGAGGCGGCATCCGCATCCCCCGCCATCCGCAGATGCCTCTCAAGCACCCAGCCGCGAAGGATATCAGCCGTCATCGCCCGGGCTGTCTGTTCCATGCCGACGGTCATGAAGGCTGTAATGATACGCGTCGCATCCTCACGGCTGAGATGGTGCAGCGGCATCTCGCCAAGGCTGATCGCTGTCAGCATGATCAGTTCCGCCCGCCGACCAGCGGCAGCAGCGGCATCAATCGCCTCAAGACGAGCCAGTGGCAGCGAGATGGCCCGATCACCAAGCCGTGCGGTTTCATCAAACTGGCTTGTCCAGTCGAGACCTTCGATGGAGAGCCCGGCCGCCTTCAGCACCGGGACCGCATCAAGGGCCCCGGCATTGACAATCGTCGAGCCGGTGAGCGGGCGGGCGGAAAAGGCGAGAATATCAGCCCAGGCCGAGGCTTCATCAGTCAGCCTGTCACGCTCAAAACCGGGAACAAGACCAGGCAGCGGCCCGACATTGAGCCGCCCGTCAGCCATGAACGGCATCCACAGATCGAGGCTGCGGCTGCCGCTGTGGCGGAAATCAATGATGAGTGCCTCAAGCGCCAATTGGGCGGCAGCGGCAGCATCCTTTTCGAGCGCCAGCGCCTGCCAGGTGTGATAGCGGGCAAGGGCCACCGCATCGGCTTCTTCCGCCAGCGAGAACCGGGTGAGGGCTTCCGGGGCAGGGATATCGGCAACCGGCTGCAACGCCCACAGGGCCAGCGTCTCGGCGATCGGCTGATGGCCGTGCTGGAATGTCCGGGCGGCGATCAGGGTGGCTGCTTCATCTTCAAGATAGCGCAGCCCGCCAAGCGATGCAGCAAACGCTTGCATCGGCCTGATCGCATCAAGGCTGATATCGACCCGGGCGGAATCGAGCAACACCAGATCAAGCGCATCGGCCCCGGTCTGGTCGATCACTGCTGGGGCAACACCAGTTGTCAGCTGACGCATTGCATCAAAATAGATCGGCGCGGCAACACCACGGTCTTCCATAATATCCAGCGCGAAAGCTGCCTTTTCCCTGTCACCGGCAATGATCATGCAGAAGGCGTTGGTCTTGTGCCAGATCGCATCAAGCGTTTCAGCAGCCCGGCGTTCGGCAAGACGGCAGGCCGCCTCGTCATTGCGCGTGATCAAATCATGCAAGACAAGCCACTGCCGCCAGTTTTCCCATTCCGGGCTGTCGGGCAACTGGCGAATCATGCCCGCCAGGTCTTCACCGCCGACATGGACAGCCAGCCAGTTCAGCCGTTCCTCGACCATTTCACCGGCAAGATCAATTGAGCCTTCCGGGGGCACCGAGCGCATCAACACCACCTGGGCCAGTTTCTCCCGCAGCAGCGGCACAGCCATGGTCTTGGGCAGATGGCGATAGAGTGACAGCACTGTCGCGGCATTGCTGCCCTGCCACATCATCCGGTCAAGGTTATCTTCAGGCGCCAGGGTAATGCCGAGCGAGGCCAGCCGGATCGCCGACGGGTTCTGCTGTCGCAGCCCCCCGGTGGTAAGCGAAACCGCCGGTACTGCTGCTGTTGCGGTGTCATCGGCATCCGCAGCCGGGGACTGATCCGCCACGGTGTCGGGGGCAGTCTCGGTCACTGTCGTGTTATCGGCATCAGGCTGGGCCAGCACGGTCAGGTCAACAGGATCGGCTGACCGGTTGTCGGTCACCGTTGTTGTGATGGTGATCTCCTGCGCCATCACCGGGCTGAAGCCGATAGTGACCGAAACAGCCAGCACGGCCGACCAAAAGGAGCGTTTCCGGTTTTTTGTCATCACACCATCCCCATCATAATCCTGATCTTGCGACGCCTGTGGCGGCATAATATCATGGATCATTATGACCGTAATGAGGCAGGGCGCAAAATGGAAAGCGTAGAAAAGGCATCATCCCCGCTCGGGCAGTCGGTTGTCCTGGTGGGATTGATGGGGGCAGGCAAGTCCAAAATCGGGCGTTTGCTGGCCGCCAGCCTTGACGTGCCGTTCGTGGACAGCGACGATGCGGTGGAAGCTCAGGCCGGCATGACCATCGCCATGATCTTTGAACTCTATGGTGAAAGCCGGTTCCGTGATCTCGAAGCCCGGACCATTGCCGATCTTTTGGATGGCCCCCCGTGTATCATCGCAACCGGCGGCGGGGCGTTCATGCAGGATGAAACCCGGGCCCTGATCCTCAAAAAGGGGCTGTCGCTGTGGCTGAAGGCCCGGCCCGAAACCCTGGCCGACCGTATTTCGAACCCGGCCTCACGCCCCCTGCTCAAGGATCGTGATCCGGCGGAGGTTCTCCGTGACCTTGCCGATATCCGCTATCCTGTCTATGCAGAGGCTGATCTCATCGTGGATACTGATGGACTGTCCATCACGGCTGCGGTAAACAGGGTCGAAGATGCATTGAGGGGCTTTTCTGCCGCCGATGAAGAGGCGGCCAACAAAGGTTAGACCATGACAGCAACACCCATTCAGGTAGCGGTTGATCTCGGTGATCGCCAATACCCGATTCTCATCGGCGCAGGGCTTCTCGCCGCTGCCGACAGGCTTGTTGCCGATCATGCTGAAGGCCGCCATGTCATCATCATCAGCGATGAGGCCATCCGCGAGACACACGGCAAGACCCTGGCGGAAAGCCTCGGTCGGATCGCCAGCCGCCTTGACCATCTCAGTCTCCCCGGGGGTGAAGGCTCGAAATCGCTCGCATCCTATGCCCGTCTGATGGACGCTATCCTCGCCCTTGGCGTTGACCGCAACTGCGTGCTTGTCGCCCTCGGCGGTGGTGTCATCGGTGATTTGGTGGGGTTTGCGGCTGCCAGCCTGCTGCGCGGCGTCGATTTCATTCAGGTCCCGACAACCCTGCTGGCCCAGGTTGACAGTTCTGTCGGCGGCAAGACCGGCATCAATGCCAGCGTCGGCAAGAATCTGATCGGGGCGTTCTATCAGCCGCAGGCGGTGCTTGCCGATACAGATACGCTGAAGACCCTGCCGCCACGGGAAATCCGTGCCGGCTACGCCGAGGTGGTCAAATACGGGCTGCTCGGTGATGCCGCGTTCTTTGCCTGGCTCGAAGACCACGGGACAGGCGTGCTGGCGGGAGATGATCAGCATCTCGGTGAGACAATCGCCCATTGCTGCCGGGCCAAGGCGGCGATTGTCGCCGCTGATGAACGTGAAAGCGGCAAGCGGGCCCTGCTCAATCTCGGCCATACGTTCGGCCATGCCTATGAAGCCGAAGGCGGCTATGACGGCACGATCCTGCACGGGGAAGCCATTGCCGCCGGAATGGTCGATGCCTTCCGCCTTGCTGTCCGTCTCGGCCATGCCGATGCCGCTGATCGTGACCGGGTGATCGCGCATCTGGGCACGGTGGGGCTGCCGCTGTCCCGGCATCAGCTGAGCAACCGGCTGGGGGAGGCTGAGGCCGCCCGCCTGCTCATGCATATGAAGAAGGACAAGAAAGCCAGCGCCGGTCATATCGTCCTGATCGTCCCCCACGGGATCGGCGATGCCCGGATCGACCGCAGTGTCAATGAGGCCGATGTCATGGCTGTCCTCGAAGGGGAAGCGTAATGAGCCTGTCTCTCATTCTGCTTATACTGGCGATTGTCGTGCTGTTGTTCGGCTCGGCGTTTTTCTCAAGCTCGGAGACCGCTCTGACGGCGGCATCCGATGCACGGATGCACGCCCTTGCCAAGCGTGGTGACGGCCGCGCCGGGGCTGTTGAATCCCTGCGTCGCCACAAGGAACGGCTGATCAGCAGTCTGCTGATCGGCAACAACATGGTCAATGTGGTGGCGACATCACTGGCGACATCTGCGGCGATCACGCTGTTCAGCGAAAACGGGGTGCTGATTTCCTCCATCACCATGACAATCCTGCTGGTTGTTTTTGCCGAGGTTCTGCCAAAGACCTATGCCTTCAACAATGCCGACCGGTTTGCCCTCAGCGTTGCCCGGCCGGTGCAGTGGCTGGTGCGGCTGCTCACCCCCCTGACGCTTGCGCTTGATGCGGCGGTGCGGGTGGTGATCCCGCCAAAGCCGTTCGATCAGGATGACCGCGAGGAAGAACTGCGCGGCATGATCGCCCTGCACGGCTCTGCTGGCGGTGATGAAGACCGCAGCGAAGAGGCGGTCATGCTGACCAGCGTTCTTGACCTTGGCGAGATGACCGTCGATGAGATCATGACGCACCGGGCCTCGGTGGCGATGGTCAGTGCCGATATTGACCCGGAAGTGGCGTTCCGCCAGATCCTCGCTTCACCCTATACACGGTTGCCTGTCTATGCCGGAAAAACCGACAACATCATCGGGGTTCTGCACGTCAAGGCGCTGTTGCGGGCGATCGGCCGCAATCCCGAAAACGTCGAGACGATCAGCATGGCCAGCGTCGCCGCCGAACCTTATTTCGTGCCCGAAACGACGCTGCTGATCGACCAGTTGCAGGCGTTCCGCAACCGCCGTGAGCATTTTGCCATTGTCGTTGATGAATACGGCGATTTCCGCGGCATCGTCACCCTTGAAGATATCCTTGAGGAAATTGTCGGGGCGATCGATGACGAACATGATATCCAGCTGCAGGGGATCACCGCTCAGGATGACGGCTCCTGGATTGTTGAGGGTCATGTCTCGATCCGTGATCTCAACCGCGAGCTGGGCTGGGAACTGCCCGATGACGATGCCACCACGATTGCCGGGATGATTCTCCACGAAACCCGGATCATCCCCGAACCGGGACAGGAATTCCGTTTCCACCAGACACGGTTCCGGATACTGCGGCGCAAACGCAACACGCTTGAACGCATCCGTATCTGGCGTGACCTCAACAAACCGGAGAGCTGATCCATGCTGAGCCCTGCTGTCAACCGCGAACGCGTTCACACCCGCCAGATCAATCTCAACGGCTATCGCCGTGATGACGGCCTGATCGATATCGAGGGCGAGATCACCGATGTGAAGACCTATGCCTTCCCCAACCGTGAACGCGGGACGATCAATGCCGGTGAGCCGATCCATCACATGAAGGTGCGGATCACCATCAACGATGCGCTTGAGATTACTGCCGCCGAGGCTGAAACCGTGGCCGGGCCGTATCAGATCTGCCCGTCGGCAACACTGGTTTTTGACCGGCTGGTCGGGCTGACCATCGGCCCCGGCTGGCGACAGCGTGTTCGCAAGACAATAGGCGGCGTCGAAGGCTGCACCCATATCACTGAATTGATGGGGCCGGTGGCCACCGTCGCCTATCAGACGCTCTATGGCGAAAGGGCCCGCGAGGAACGCGAAAAGGGCATCTCGCAGGATCGTGAGGATGATCTCAACAATCTGGCCAATTCCTGCATCGGCCATGCCGATGATGCCGAGGCGGTGCTCGCCGGTATTGTGCCGAAAGCCTAGCGCAGAATCTGGATCTGAAGGGCGTGGAGCCCGCCCGCCAGTTCATCGGCGAGGGCCTCGTTGACCGCCCGGTGGGCGTCGATCCGTGACAGGCCACTAAGCGCTTCGGCGCTGATCTCGACCTCGAAATGAGTTTCTCCGCCTTCACGCCACCCGGCATGGCCGTGATGCTGGGCGGAAACATCACGAACATCGAGATGCTGCGGCTGGAAACGATCCTCGAGAATGGTGATGATCCGGTCACGACGTGGCATGGGTTTTCCTTCCGGCTTGAGGTCAAAATAACAGGGTCTCCGGCTTGCAAGACCGGGGCCTGGCCTTATAGTAATATGGATGACGAAACCGATCTTTGAAACACCGGATATCCAGAAACGGAACAGCCGGGCCGAAGCCACAGGAGAACCTTGTGCCCATCAGGGCTGCGAGGCCGAAGGGCTTTACCGGGCGCCGCGTTCGCGCGATAATGTCCGTGATTATATCTGGTTTTGCCTTGATCATGTGCGGGCCTATAACCGCCAGTGGAATTATTTCGAAGGTCTCGATGAAAGCGGCATGGAAGAAGCCATCCGCCGGTCGACAACCTGGGAAAGGCCTTCGTGGAAGTTCGGCACTGCCGGCGGCAAGGGGGCGCAGGCCGCTTTTGACGATCCACTCGGGCTTTTCGGCGGGTCGGGCCGCACCGACAATCCAGGCCAGACTGACCCGGCCGTCAATCCCGATGAACGCAAGGCGTTCGATATTTTCGGTCTCGACACTTGCGCCGATGCCGAAACAATGAAAAAACGCTACAAGCAACTGGCCAAGGCCCATCACCCCGATGCCAATGGCGGCTCGCGTGAGGCCGAAGACAGATTGAAGATGATCAACTGGGCGTATAATGTGCTCAAGCCCCTTATCACCAGCCGCGCATCCTGAATGCCAACGAGAGAAAGAGTTTACCCATGTCCACGCAAGACAAGTCATCGACAATGGAACGCAAACCGGCCCATGATCTGGCAGGCCCGGATATCACGGTTTCAGCCCGGGACGTTTTCAATATCGACATTGATATGGATGTGCCGGCGTTTTCAAGCGGCTCTGAATATGTCCCCGACCGGGATGACAACTATGTGTTCGACCGCAGCACGACATTGGCGATTCTGGCCGGTTTTGCCCATAACCGCCGGGTGATGATTCAGGGCTATCACGGCACCGGCAAATCGACACATATCGAACAGGTTGCAGCCCGTCTCAACTGGCCCTGCATCCGGGTCAACCTCGACAGCCATATCAGCCGAATCGACCTGATCGGCAAGGATGCCATCGTGCTCCGTGACGGCAAGCAGGTCACCGAATTCCGCGAGGGGATTCTGCCCTGGGCCCTGCAGAACCCGGTGGCACTTGTCTTTGACGAATACGATGCCGGTCGTGCCGATGTCATGTTCGTGATCCAGCGTGTGCTTGAGGTCGAAGGCAAACTGACGCTGCTTGATACCAACCGGGTGATCCGCCCGAACCCGAATTTCCGGCTTTTCGCCACGGCCAACACCGTCGGCCTCGGCGATACCACCGGGCTCTATCACGGCACCCAGCAGATGAACCAGGGGCAGATGGACCGCTGGTCGATCGTCTCGACGCTCAACTATCTGCCCCATGATGTCGAGATGGATATCGTCGCCGCCAAGATGAAGCCGGACAGCACCACTGTCAGCCGCGAGACGATCGACAGCATGATCCGCCTGGCTGACCTGACTCGTAAGGGCTTCATCGCCGGGGATATTTCCACGGTCATGTCGCCGCGGACAGTCATCACCTGGATGGAAAACGCCGAAATCCTCGGCGATGTGAAACTCGCCTTCCGGCTTTCCTTCCTCAACAAATGTGATGAAATGGAACGCCCTGTCGTCGGTGAATACTACCAGCGTTGCTTTGATGAAGAACTGGGCGACAGCGTCTTCACTGTTGCCGCCAGCTAAGGGGTGCCGTGGCCATGGCGCAGGATGACGGTGACACTTTCCTGAGATCGACGGCGGCCTGCCTGCGCGCCATGTCGGGCAGTGACCGTGATGTGCGTTTTTCGGGCAACCAGACGATCATCTCGGCAACCGAGGTGCGGCTGCCGTCACCGGCGCGTTCCAACAACCCGGGCCATCGCCCGCAGCCTGCCGAGAATCAGGGGCGGCTGCGTGGCGCGGCTGACAGTGCGGCTGTCTGGATCGCCCATCACAACGACCGCATCCATAACCGTCTTGCCCCAATGGCCCCGCCGGCCCGGGCGATTTTCGATACAGTCGAACGGGCCCGTGTTGAAGCCATTGGCAGCCGCGGGATGCCCGGGGTCGCCCATAACCTGCGTGACCAGATCGAGCAGAAATATGCGAGCCAGCCTCTGGCCCCGCCCGGCGGTGATGACAGCACCGAGAACAGCGGTGCCATTGCCGAGGTGGCCGGGCTGCTGCTGCGCGAGGCCCTGACAGGGGAAAAGCCCCCCGAAAGCATCGCCATGAGCATGGATCTCTGGCGGCCCTGGATCAAAAGTCGCGCCGGTGATCTGATCGATGATTTGATCAATGCCCGCGATGATCAGGAAACCTATGCCGAACTGGCCCGCCGCCTGATCGGTGCGCTCGAGACCGATCTCGGTGATGCTGTCGACCCTGATGACAGCGACGATCAGGATGAAGATGCCGAAAGCAATGACAGCGGCAGTGAAGAGGATCAGAGCTCGACACCCCAGGGTGAGGGCGATGATGGCGAAAGCGAGGAAATGGACGGCGATTCCGACCAGTCCACCATGGAGGCGGCCGAAGGCGAGATGAGCGATTCCGGCGAGGATGGCGAGGAAGCCCTTGCCGAGGGTGAAAACCCCGCCGGAGAAAGCAACGACGCCGCCGCCGATACCAGCGACGCCCGCGGCGATCTCTACCGGATCTATACCGAAGAATATGATGAGGTTGTCGATGCCAATGAGCTCTGCGACCCTGATGAACTGACACGGCTGCGCAGCCTGCTCGACAAGCATCTTGAAAATTTCAACGCTGTCATCGGCAAACTCGCCAACCGGCTGCAGCGTAAACTGATGGCGCATCAGAACCGGTCATGGGAATTCGATCTCGAAGAGGGCATTCTCGATGCCGGCAAACTGTCGCGTGTCGTGACCCAGCCTTCGCATCCGCTGTCATACAAGATGGAAAGCGATATCCGTTTCCGTGATACGGTGGTGACCCTGCTGATTGACAATTCCGGGTCAATGCGCGGCCGGCCGATCACCATCGCTGCCGTCACCGCCGATATTCTGGCCCGCACACTGGAACGCTGTGGCGTCAAGGTGGAAATCCTCGGCTTCACCACGAAAGCCTGGAAAGGCGGCCAATCGCGTGAGAAATGGCAGCTCAATGAAAAACCGCCGCTGCCGGGCAGGCTCAATGACCTGCGGCACATCATCTACAAACCGGCGGATGCCCCGATGCGGCGGTCGCGGCGGTCGCTGGGGCTGATGCTGCGTGAAGGCCTGCTCAAGGAAAATATCGATGGTGAAGCCCTGATCTGGGCGCATAACAGGCTGCTTGCCCGCCCTGAGGAACGCCGCATCCTGATGGTGATCTCCGATGGTGCACCGGTGGATGATTCGACCCTGTCAGTGAACCCCGGCAATTATCTCGAACAGCATCTGCGCGGTGTCATCGCCATGATCGAAACGCGGTCACCGGTGGAATTGCTGGCAATCGGCATCGGCCATGATGTCACCCGCTATTATGAACGGGCGGTGACCATCACCGATGTCGAACAGTTGGGCGGGGCTGTCACCGGCCAGCTCGCGGATCTTTTCGACGAAGACACAAAGCGGCGGCGGCGTATCAAGGCTGCCTGATCCCATAAAAAACCTCCCGCAAGGGAGGTTTCCTTATCATCGTGGTTGCGACAGGTTTCAGCTTGAAGCCTGGGCCGCCTTGATCGCCTTTTTGGTGGCCAGCGCATGGCTGCTGAGATCAGCATCCTTGGCCCCGAGCAGGAAGGCATCGATGCCGCCCCGCTTTTCGACCGTGCGGATGGCCGCAGCGGAAACACGGAAAGAAACGCTCTTGCCGAGGGTTTCGCTCAACATGGAAGCCTGCTGCAGATTGGGCAGAAAACGACGACGGGTACGGTTATTGGCATGGCTGACATTGTTGCCAGTCATCACGCCTTTGCCGGTCAGTTCACAGCGACGGGCCATGGCCTCGCTCCCTTCATGGTCATACAGAATAAAACAAAATGCGGCCCCTGCCGCATCGTGTTGATCTTTTAGCGGCATCATCGGCATTCGTCAAGCCGCATCTGCTGCCGCCGGACCTATCCTTAGGGATAATAGCCCGGGCCTTTATCTACCCTGTAAGATAATGCCCTCGAATGGCCTGGCTGTTCGGATGGGATGATCTTATCGGGTGAGGTTTTCCTGTTGGGTTATCATCTGATCTGAACACCAGACCAGCAATAGCAAAGAGATCGCTCAACGCAAAAACCCTCGGGCAATGACCCCTCGGATGAAAGATCAAGCCATGAATGACTCTCTCAAAATTGAACGGCGCAATGTCTATATCGGCAACCGCAGGACAACCCTGGCGCTTGAACAGTATTTCTGGAAAATCCTGGAAGGGATCAGTTTTGACGAAAACAAGACGATCGACGAAATCCTGACAAGCATCAGCGAAGCCCTCGGCAAGGATGACAGGCTGACACCGACCATCCGCTATATTGTCAACCAGACCATGATGTATCAGGCCGAAGGTGAAACCGGCAACGAGCAGATGGGCGAATCACCGCCGAAATTCCCCTCCGCCTTTCATCAGGCGATGGACAGCCTCAACGATAACGACTCCCAGTGGAAGTAGCGAGCCGCCGGGCATGGGCATGGGCCTTTTCGGGATCGGCCATGCTGCCAACCGCTGCCTCGACAGTAGCGTGGCCGTCCCGGGCCAGCATCGCCGCCAGCCCGTCGGTGATCTGCGATGGCAGCAGCGCGCCCTTGATCGCCAGGCCGGTATAGAGCTGAACAAGGTTCGCCCCAATCAGAATTTTGGTATAGGCGGTGGCGGCATCATCCACCCCGCCCGCCGCGATCAGCGGCATCCGCCCCTTGAGCATGGTCGCCGCCCGGGCCAGCATCGCGGTTGACAACCCAAACAATGGCCGCCCGGAAAGCCCCCCCTGTTGCCGGGCATACGGGCTGCTGAGCGATGGCGGCCGGGTGATGGTCGTGTTGGCGATGATCACTGCGGCCAGGCGGTTTTCCAGTGCCACGCCGAGGACTTCCTCGAGCCCGGCTTCATCGAGATCCGGGGCGATCTTCAACACCAGCGGGCGGCGGGCTCCGGCGGCGGCCATTCCAGAGGCGGCGGCATCAAGCACCTGCCGCAATTCCGCGCTTTCCTGAAGCCCGCGCAGCCCCGGGGTATTGGGCGAGGACACATTGACAGTGATGTAATCCGCATGGGGGGCCAGGCGTGCCGCCGTGACGTGATAATCGGCGATCCTGTCCCGGCTTTCTTTATTCGCCCCGATATTGACGCCGACAATGCCGCGCCCCGGGTGCTGGCGGCGGAACTGCTCAAGCCGCTGTGCCGCTGCATCCATGCCGCCGTTGTTGAACCCGTAGCGGTTGATCACCGCAGCATCCTCGGCGAGCCGAAAAACCCGGGGGCGCGGGTTGCCCGGCTGTGCCAGCGGGGTGATCGTCCCGACTTCAACAAAACCGAAGCCGATCCCAAGTGCACCGGCCATGGCCTCGGCATCCTTGTCAAAGCCGGCAGCAAGCCCGAGGGGATTGGCAAGAGGCAGCCCGGCAAATGTTGTGGCAAGAGACGGGTGGCGTCCGGCCGGCCGCCGCGGGGCGATACCCCGGGCCAGGCATTGCACCGCGAGCCGATGTGCCGCTTCACCCGGCAGGGTGCGAGCAAGCGCCCCGGCCAGGGACCAGATCACGCCTGATCCCCTTGCTGTTGCACCAGTTCACCCGCCAGGGCCCGGCCGATCAGGGCGCGGGTTTCAGCCATGCCATAGAGTTTGATGAAAGAGCCCATGCGCGGGCCTTCATCCTGACCGAGCAGCACCTGATAAAGACAGGAAAACCAGTCACGCAGATTCTCGTAACCGGCATCTTTGCCGATCGAAAACACCAGCGACTGTATCTCTTCGGCAGCTGCATCATCGGCGAGCCCGGCAAGGGCTTTATCGAGCTGCTCAAGGGCCCTGGCTTCATCAGCATCGGGTTGCCGCCAGGTTTTGCCGGGGCGCACGCGTTCCTGATAATAGGCGACGGCGTAGGTGACAAGGCGGGCCATCAGGGGATGGCTTTCAGGGCTGACCCCGGGGGCATACTGGCGCAGATATCCCCAGATCACCTCCGGGCCTTCCGCCTGGCAGACGCCGGCAAGGTTGAGCATCAGCGAGAAACTCACCGGTGTTGTCTCGGCGGGCGGGTTGCCCTGATGGATATGCCAGACCGGGTTTTCGATCTGCTTTTCCCGGGGGTCTTCGGCGAATTTTTCGAGATGGGTTGAATAGTCATCGACCATCCGGGGGATGACATCGAAAAACAGCCGCTTCGCACGTTTCGGTTGGTTGTACATGAACAGGGACAGGGATTCGGCAGTCCCGTAGGTCAGCCATTCCTCGACACTGAGCCCGTTGCCCTTCGATTTGGAAATTTTCTGGCCATGCTGATCGAGGAACAGCTCGTATGAAATGCCTTCCGGCGGGGTACCGCCCATGATCCGGGTGATCTTTGAGGACAGGGTGACGGATTCGCTCAGATCCTTGCCGCTCATCTCATAATCGACCCCGAGGGCGAACCAGCGCATGGCCCAGTCACATTTCCATTGCAGTTTACAGCCACCGCCGGTGACCGGCACCGTAACCTCGCCACCATGGCGCGGGTCCTGATAGGTGACTGTCCCCGCTTTGCTGTCATGGCCGGTGATCGTCACCTGCAACACTTCACGGGTCTCGGGGCAGATCGGCAGGAACGGGCTGTAGGTGGCCCGCCGTTCTTCACCGAGGGTCGGCAGGATGACATTGGTGATGGCATCATAATGGCGAAGCACCGTCATCAGGGCTTCATCAAACTGCCCCGACTGGTAACAGGCGGTGGCCGAGAAGAAATCATAATCAAAGCCGAACCCATCCAGAAAGGCCTGCAAGCGGGCATTGTTATGCGCCCCGAAACTGTCATGGGTGCCGAACGGATCAGGCACTTCGGTGAGCGGCTTGCCCAGATGCGGTGTGATCATCTCCTTATTCGGGATATTGTCAGGGACCTTCCGCAGCCCGTCCATATCATCTGAAAAGCAGATCAGTCTGGTCGGCAGCCCGGTGAGCTCCTCGAACGCATGACGGACCATGGATGTCCGGACGACTTCACCGAACGTCCCGATATGGGGCAGCCCCGAAGGCCCGTAGCCGGTTTCAAACAACACCGGACGTTCCGCTGACGGGCTCGCTTTCATCTTTTCCAGCCGTTTGATCAGGTTGCGGGCTTCGGCAAAAGGCCAGGCCTTGGCATTGGCTGTCAACTCATCGGCATGAAGGGCAAGCGTGGTCATGATCGGTGTTTCCTGATCCGGGTGGAAATTGCCTGCACCTTATGGGCAGAGCGCGATGGCGTCAATATCTGGCGCACGGCGTCCAAAACAGGTACAACCGGCTCATGCCTGTTGAGACTGCCGCCACCGCCCGTTTGCCTGCGATCCCTGTTGTTCTGCCCACCGCGAGAGGGGTGATCTGGATCGATGCCGACGGGCTGATCGAAACGCTTGCCCCAGGGGCGGCCCGGGATCGCCTCGATCAGCAGCAGGTGTTTTTCTGTCACCGCCGCTGGACAGCCAGCCGTCTCGGCATGGAACATTCAGGGCTTGGCGGGCTTGAAGGCCTTGATCTGCTCGAATTATTCGCCTTTGTGCGGCCGGCCCGGTTCTGCCTGCCGACCCCGGACGGGGTCGCCGCCGCGCTGGGGCTCGAAGCCGCCCGAACAGCCGAAGACCGTGCCCTGCTGATCGCTTCGGCAGCCCGGTTGCTGCTCGAGGATCTCTCCCGCCTGGAAGAGCAAAAGCGCGGGCCCGCCGTGGCGATGGCCGGGATGATGGCACAGGGCGGCTGGGGCTGGGCGCCGTCGGTACTGGCCGCCCTTGGTTCAGGGATGCCGCCGCCGGGGCCGCCGGACAGCATGGCCGGGGCGATCTGGACACGCCTGCCCGAAAATCCGCAGCCGCCACCCGCTGCCGAACCGGGGGCTTTTGCCATCACCGTCAGCGAGGTCGAACAGCGGCTGGCCACGATGCTGGGGCGCAAGGCTGAAATCCGGCCGGGGCAGAAATCCTATGCCGCGAGCCGGACCCCCGCCTTTGATACCCCGCGACAGGATCACGGCCCGGCAGTGGTGCTCGCCGAGGCGGGAACGGGCACCGGCAAAACCCTTGGCTATCTGGCCCCGTCGACGCTGTGGGCGGAAACCAACAAGGCCCC
>JBMHCY010000078.1:0-8845 GCA_049889655.1 Puniceispirillales bacterium (SeqCode) | reverse complement strand
CAACAGAGGTTTTGCCATGCGTTTTTCCGCTTTTCTTCTTGTCCCGGTTCTGGCCCTTTCGGTTTCCGCCTGCAGCAGTACACCGGAAACCGCCGCCCTTGACCCGCGTGACCCGTATGAGGAAACCAACCGCAAGATCTTTGCCTTTAATACCAAACTCGATGATGTTGTGCTTGAACCGGCGGCACGCGGCTATCGCAGCCTGCCCGTGCCTGTCCAGAACGCGATCAGCAACCATGCCGAATGGACATCCTATCCATCGACGGCCGTAAACTCCGCGCTTCAAGGCAAGGGCGAGAATGCCGCGCTGGCGACGATCAACTTCCTGATGAACAGCCTCACCCTCGGGTTCATTGACCTGACCGAAGAGGATGATGAGCCGATCCCGGAAGATTTCGGCCAGACTCTGGCCTATTGGCAGGTGCCGGAAGGGTCTTATATCGTTGCCCCGGTCTTTGGCCCGGGTTCAGCCCGGCAGCAGGTCGGCCGCATTGTCGATGCCGTGACCAACCCGTTCAGCCTGATGGGCGAGCCTGCAGGTGATACCATTGCGGCCACCCAGGCGCCTGTCGGAGCCGTCAGTTTCCGGGCCCAGAACTTTGACCAGATCAACGATATCAAGAACAACGCCGCCGATCCCTATGCGCGGACGCGGTCGATCTATTACCAGTATCGTCAGGGTCAGCTCAATGACGGCGATATCAGTGCTGAAAGCGATGCCGATGCCTCTTTTGACGCCTTTTTGAATGAAAGTGAATGATGATGATTGGCTTTTTCCGACTGCTGCCTGTTGTTTTCCTGATGCTGCTGCCGCTCCAGCACAGCCATGCCGAGCCGCGCTTTGATGAAAGCCGCGAGCTGGTCAATGGGCTGATCAGCCGGATCATGGAGGCGGTCAATACCGACCAGACTCCGGAAAGCATCCGGGCTGAGACCAACAGTATCATCGATACCTATTTCGATTACCCGCTGATCGCCCGTTTTGCTGCCGGTAACGCCTGGCGCAAGGCCAGCAAGGCTGAACGCGACGAATACATGGATGTGTTCCTGGAAGTCCTGCTCACCCTGGCCGAGACTCAATTCGGCTATTTGCAGAATCTCGAATACACGGCGGGGGATGTTGTTCCCAAAGGCCCGAAACTGGTGATCGTCACCGGCATGGTTATCGACAAGACCGGAGAATTTCCTGATGCCCAGGTGGCATGGCGGGTTTCAACCCCCAAGGGCAAGCCTCCCCGGATCATCGATATCGAGGTTGAGAACATCTCAATGCTGATCACCCAGCAGCAGGAAAACACCGCCATCATCAACAGCAACGGGGGCTCCTTCAAGGCGCTGATCAACGCCTTGCGGGATCAGGCGGCGGCGATCCGGGCCGAGGCCGAAGCGGCGGCGAATTCCTGATCAGCTGCGGATCACCGGCTTGTAGCGAATCCGTGTCGGCTGGTCGGCAGAAGCCCCGAGACGGCGTTTGCGGTCTTCTTCATAGGCTTGCCAGTTGCCCTCAAACCATTCGACATGGCTGTCGCCTTCAAAGGCCAGGATATGCGTTGCAATCCGATCGAGGAACCAGCGATCGTGGGTGATCACCACGGCACAGCCGCCGAATTCCAGCAGGGCTTCTTCGAGGGCCCGCAATGTATCCACATCGAGGTCATTGGTCGGCTCGTCAAGCAGCAGCAGGTTGCAGCCGGATTTCAGCATCCGCGCCAGATGAACACGGTTGCGCTCACCGCCCGAAAGCTGGCCGACTCGTTTCTGCTGATCGCTGCCCTTGAAATTGAACTGGCCGACATACGCCCGGGATGAGACCATGCGCTTGCCCAGTTCGATCTCGTCATGACCATCGGAGATCACTTCCCAGACTGTCTTGCTGTTATCAAGGGCATCGCGTGACTGGTCGACATAGGCCATCTGCACGGTTTCACCGATCCGCAGGCTGCCCGCATCGGGGTTGTCCTGCCCTGTGATCATCCGGAACAGTGTCGTCTTGCCGGCCCCGTTGGGACCGACAACACCGACGATTCCGCCCGGCGGCAGGCGGAAATCGAGGCCGTCGATCAGCTGTTTGTCCTCGAAACCCTTTTGCAGGCTGTCGGCTTCGATCACCACATTGCCAAGCCGCGGCCCTGGGGGAATGTTGATCCGGGCTGTCTCGGTATGAGCTTCATGCTGATCCTCGAGCAGCTGTTCATAGGCGGATAGACGGGCCTTGGATTTGGCCTGACGGGCTTTCGGGGCGGCCCGAACCCATTCCAATTCACGCGACAGGACCTTCATGCGGGCTTCTTCGGCCCGGCCTTCCTGTTCAAGCCGCTTCTGTTTCTGTTCAAGCCAGCCGGAATAATTGCCCTGATAGGGGATACCGTGGCCGCGATCAAGTTCGAGGATCCAGCCCGCCACTTCATCAAGGAAATAGCGGTCGTGGGTGATTGTCACCACTGTGCCGGGGAAATCATGCAGAAACCGTTGCAGCCAGGCGACTGATTCCGCATCCAGATGGTTGGTCGGTTCGTCCAGCAGCAGCAGATCAGGCGCGCTCAGCAGCAGCTGGGCGAGCGCCACACGGCGGGTTTCACCACCGGAAAGCTTGGTCACGCCCCAATCGGAGGGGGGCAGGCGCAGGGCATCCATGGCGATCTCGGCCTTGCGCTCGAGGTCCCAGGCATCGGCGGCATCGATCTTTTCCTGCAATTCGCCCTGTTCGGCGATCAGGTCGTTCATCTCGTCATCGGACATCTCTTCGCCGAATTTGGCACTGATCTCGTTGAACCGGTCCACCAGTTGTTTGGCCTCACCCATGCCAAGCATAACGTTTTCAAGCACCGTCAGGTCGGGGTTGAGCTGCGGTTCCTGCGGCAGATAGCCGATCTTGATCCCATCAGCGGCCCAGGCGTCACCGGTATATTCAGTTTCAACGCCGGCCATGATCTTGAGCAGGGTCGATTTCCCGGCACCGTTGATCCCCAGCACGCCGATCTTCGCCCCGGGCAGAAACGACAGCGAGATATTCTTCAGCACTTCCCGGCCGCCGGGCCAGGTCTTGCCGAGATTGCTCATGGTGTAAACATATTGCGGATTGGCCATCTAAACGTCCCTTTCAGTCTCGTGCTACTATATAGGCGCGGCGGCGGATTATTCCATGCTTCCGATGATCAGGGGCGGCTGCATGATCTGTCGGGTTTCGCGGCGGATATTGATCCATTTCATGTGTATCGAATTGCGGACAATCTCTTCATCCTGCGATTTCAGCTCATCGGCGATCGGGGCCCAGCGAATCAAGGCATCGGCACTCGACTGAAAGGCAAAAGCCTCTTCCGCCATCTGCGGCCAGTCTGCGACAGCGCAGCGTGCCTGTCCGCGTTCAATCATCTCGTCAAAGGCTGCTGGGTCGATATCGTCCTGCTGGTAGTCCTTGAGAATGGCGGTGATCGCCCTGGCGGCAAAGGCCTCAGCCTGTGCCGGTGTCGCCCCGCCATCGACAACCAGCCGCGCCCCCATGTAGATCGCCAGATCAGCCACAGACGCCCCGAAAATGTGCCAGCGGGCCATTTTCATTGAGGTCAGATAATTCTCGTTTTCAAAGAGTTTCGGGAACTGGGTACCGGCACGTGTCTTGATATAGCCATAGAGCGTGACCTGCGAGACAAAGGCAGCCTGTTTCTCGATATAGTCGATCGCTTCCTGATGGCTCCGCAACGGCTGAAGCGGCGCAAGCCCAAGCTTTTTTTGGATCATTCTAAAGATCGTCGAAAACACAGTTTTGCCTTAATTTATCTTGTAATTCACTCTTATGTGTATGATTATGCAAAAGTCTGCAATAGCAGATTTCGTATATGTAATCTCTTGGGGGAGGGATTACCATCGCTCCCCTCAGATTCTGCATATGAATTGCCCTTTTTGAAGGGCGTTTAACATGGGGGAGGACTATGAGTAAATCATCCTCGAGTGACCGCGGAATGCATTGGGAGCGCACCAAGCTCCTGACCGTCGTCACACTTATAATCTGGTACTTTTTTTCTTTTGAAGTCCACATGTGGGGCGATGCTCTCAACAGTGGTGGCTTCCCGGGTGCCTATTTCATGGCGGGTATGGGATCACAGGTTTCTTTTGCCCTGCTCGTTTTCTGGTTTGCCAGCCGTCAAGACAGGCTTGACAACGAATATGGCGTCTCAGAGTAAGGGGGATTAACCATGATCAAACTTGAAGGTGGTTTTATCCAAAACCTTGGCCGGATCTACGGGTTGTATACCCTGGGTTTCCTCGGCTTCGTTATCCTGATGGCCATTCTCGAAGCCGCTGGTGTTCCGAACACCTATATCGGCTGGATGTTTGTGGCTTTCACGGTTCTTATCTATGCCCTCATCGGTGTTCTTTCCAGAACAATGGATTCAAACCAGTACTATGTTGCTGGGCGTGAGGTTCCTGCCGTCTTTAACGGGATGGCGACTGCTGCTGACTGGATGTCTGGTGCGTCGTTCATCGCCATGGCCGGTGGTATTTACCTCAGGGGTTATCCTTATATGGCATTCCTCGTCGGCTGGACAGGTGGTTACGTGCTGGTGGCATCGCTCATCGCACCGTATCTGCGCAAGTTCGGCTGCTACACGGTGCCGGATTTCATCGGGACCCGCTATGGCGGTAACCTCGCCCGTCTGTGTGCTGTGATCATCCTGGTTGTGGCGTCGTTCACTTACGTGACAGCCCAGATCAACGGTACGGGTACAGTTGCTGCCCGTGCACTGCAGATTCCGTTTGAACTCGGTGTCTGGGTTGGTCTTGCCGGTATTCTGTTCTGCTCCATGCTTGGCGGTATGCGCGCGGTGACCTGGACTCAGGTTGCCCAGTACATCGTGCTGATCGTGGCTTACCTTATCCCGGTGTTCTGGATGTCCAACAAGCTCGGCTACGGCCTGATCCCGCATTTCGCACAGTTTGACGCTGTCAGCCGGGTACAGGAACTCGAAGCCATGCACGGGGTCAAGTCGCTGCTGCCGACTGCTGAAGCTCAGGCTGAAGCCGGCAAACTGGCTGCCCTGAAAGTTGGGATCAACGATGCTTCCGAATCGCCGATGGCGCGCTGGAAGTTCTTCACGCTGGTGCTGTGTATGATGGCTGGTACAGCTTCCCTGCCGCACGTTCTGATGCGTTACTTCACCACCGCTTCGGTGAAGGCTGCCCGTCAGTCCGTGGGCTGGTCCCTGCTGTTCATCTGCCTGCTGTACCTGACAGCCCCGGCGCTCGCGACCTTCACCAAACTGTCGCTGCTTGACCCGAGTGTTGCCACGAGCATCATCGGCAAGTCCATTTCCGAAGTGAACAACCTCGAATGGATCCAGCAGTGGAGCAACGTGAAGTTCCTGAAGATCGTTGACGGCAACGGTGACGGCATTCTCCAGATCAATGAATTCTTCATGCGTGGGGATATCGTTGTGTTGGCAACACCAGAAATGGCTGGCCTGCCTTATGTGATCTCCGGCCTTGTTGCTGCCGGTGGTCTGGCTGCTGCCATGTCGACCGCTGACGGTCTGCTGCTGGCTATCGCCAACGCCCTCTCCCATGATCTCTACTACAAGATCATTGATCCGAAGGCTGATACCAAGACCCGCCTGATCGTGGCTCGTGTCCTGCTTGTGGTCATCGGTGCAGCCGGTGCTTTCGTGGCATCGCTGAAACTGACCTCGATCCTTGGGGCTGTGGCCTGGGCGTTCTGCTTCGCCAATTCCGGCCTGTTCTTCCCGCTGGTCCTCGGTGTCTGGTGGAAGCGGGCTAACCGTGCCGGCGCTGTCGCCGGGATGATTGGCGGCTTTGCTGCTGGTTCGGCTTACCTGTACTATGTCCAGTTCGCTGGCGGTAGCCCGGTCCTCGGCATTGACGGTCTGCGCTTCGGGATGATCGGTATGCCGGTCAGCCTGATCCTGATGATCGTCGTCAGCCTGATGACCGAAGAGCCGGATGCTGAAACCCAGAAGATGGTTGAAGAAATCCGCGTTCCTGGCGGCAAGACTGTTGTAAACAGCTAAGTCTCCAGACCACATCATCTTTCATGCCGGAGCAGGAATTTATTCTTGCTCCGGTTTTTCTTGAACGGCACACTGGTGCTATCGTGAGGAGGTTATCATGGATGCCAATCTGCCACTCGGCGTCATGCTGCTTGATTATGTTCTGGGGGCCGCGATGTGGACCCTGATCGGCCGTTTCGGTATGTCGATCTTCCTGCCCGATCAATCCAGTTTCTTCTTCATGCGGATTTTCGTCAGGGTAAGCGATCCGATGATCCGGCTGTTCAAGCCCATCACACCGCAGTTTCTCGTCGAACGGCTGGTGCCGCTCTACGTGGCGTGGTTCATTTTCATGTTCCGGTTCTACCTGATGCCGCTGATGCTGGGATACAGCGTCATGGGGATGCTCTCCTTCCCTCTCGAAGGCGAGATCGCCGCCGTCATCTATGATCTGGGGCAGATATTCCGCTAGCGGCGTGTGATGCCGAAATCGGCCGCTTGTTCAAGGCTGATCCGGCCCAGCATCCGCCGGTTATCCGGGGCAAGGATGATGATCGTGTCACGGCCGTCAGCAAGCCGGAAATGCAGCAGGCTGGTGCCCTCGGCCCCGGCGGAAACGCTGACAAGTTCAGCCCCGGCAGGGTGCTGGAAAGTGATCTCGCCGCTGTCCGATGCCTTTTTGTTGAGCCCTGTCGCCAGCCCGTAGACGAGCAGGACAAGCCCGAGGACGATCAGCACCGACATCACCATGACTGCCGCCTTGACAGGCCGGACCCATCCTGGCAGGGGCGTTTCGACGCCTTCCGGCACTTCGGGCTGGCCTGATTGATCCTGTTTCGGCATAGTATCGCTCATGACTGAACCTTTCCGCATCACCCTCATCCCGGATGAAACCACGCCGCCAGACCGGATCGACCGCTGGCTGGCAACCGCACTTTCATCCTCTATCGATAGCCCAGACGGGGGGGACGGAGCAAGTGGAATACCGCCGCTGTCACGGTCACGGCTCAAGGCCCTGATCCTTGACGGCCAGCTGGAAGCCGATGGTGTGAGGCTTGATGACCCTTCCGCCAGCCTCATCGCCGGCCGCACCTACACGCTCACCATCCCCCCGGCGGCGGAAGCCACGCCGAAGGGGCAGGATATCCCCCTCGATATTCTTTTCGAGGATGATCATGTCATCATCATCAACAAACCGGCGGGGATGGTCACGCACCCGGCCCCCGGCAACCCTGACGGGACGCTGGTCAACGCCCTGATCCATCATTGTGGCGAAAGCCTGACGGGGATCGGCGGCGAGAAGCGGCCGGGGATCGTTCACCGCCTCGACAAGGATACCAGCGGCGTCATGATGGCGGCCAAGACAGCCGAGGCCCACCAGCGGCTGACAGAAATGTTTGCCGCCCATGATCTCGACCGTGTTTACACCGCGCTGGTCTGGGGCGTGCTCCGTGAACGGGTGCAGACGATCGACGCACCGATCGGCCGCAGCAACCGCGACCGCAAGAAAATGGCCATCACCGCCAATGGCCGGGAGGCGATCACCCATGTTGAGGTCCAGCGTGCCCTGCCGCCGCTGGCCAGCCTTGCCACCTGCCGCCTTGAAACAGGCCGGACTCACCAGATCAGGGTGCATATGGCATCGATCGGGCACGGGATTATCGGTGACAGCGCCTATGGGCGACCGCTGCGGGCGGGCCAGATGCCCGACAGGCCCCTGCGCGAGGCGCTCGAAGGGTTGAGGCGGTTCCCCCGCCAGGCGCTTCATGCCAGCCTGCTGGGCCTTGATCACCCCATCACCGGGGAGAGGCTCGAGTTCACCTCTCCGCTGCCCGCGGATATGGCCTGTCTCATTGATGATCTGGCAGCAGCGATAGAAAAACGCGGCCATCTTTAAACCACGATTGGTGGTTACTATATTAAATACTATGACAAATCTGGTGACATCAAAGAACGTTCCGGCAACGATGCCGAACATCACGCCCGAGGGCAATCTTTCGCGGTATCTGGATGATATCCGCAAATTCCCCATGCTTTCCGCCGAAGAGGAATTTGACCTCGCCAAGGACTGGAAGGACAAGGGCAATATCGAGGCTGCCCACAAACTGGTGACCTCGCATCTGCGGCTGGTGGCGAAGATCGCCATGGGTTATCGCGGCTATGGCCTGCCGATGGGCGAGCTGATCGCCGAGGGTAATCTCGGCATGATGCACGCTGTCAAACGGTTTGAGCCGGAAAAAGGCTTTCGGCTTTCCACCTATGCCATGTGGTGGATCAAGGCGAGCATCCAGGAATATATCCTGCGGTCATGGTCGCTGGTCAAGATCGGGACAACCGCCGCCCAGAAGAAACTGTTTTTCAACCTGCGCCGGATCAAGGGGCAGATCAAGGCGATCGAGGATGGTGATCTCAAGCCTGAGCAGGTCACCCATATCGCCGAGGAGCTGAATGTTTCCGAAGATGAGGTGATCAGCATGAACCGCCGCATGGCTGGCGGTGATCATTCGCTGAACGCGCCGGTTTCAGCCGATGGTGAGGCCGCCGAATGGCAGGATTGGCTGGTCGATGACCGCCAGACTCAGGACACCACCTTTGCTGAGGCCGAGGAATACGATGTCCGTCGGAAACTGATGCTGGAGGCCATGGACGGGCTGAACGAACGCGAAATCGCGATCATTCAGGCACGGCGGCTTAGCGACACGCCGGAGACGCTCGAAGAGTTATCGCAGAAATTCGGGATCAGCCGTGAAAGGGTGCGCCAGATCGAAGCCCGGGCTTTCGAAAAACTGCAACTCGCCGTCCGCAAGAAGGCTGAGGAAATGCAGCTGCTTGAGGGGTGATGT
>JBMHCY010000077.1:0-23729 GCA_049889655.1 Puniceispirillales bacterium (SeqCode) | reverse complement strand
GGCCGGGGCGATCACCATGCTGCCATCCTCGGTGATCTCACGGACATCAAGAAGGCGGATATTGCGGCCGTCAGGGAGCAGTTTGAACATCCCGGAAAATCCGGCAAAACCGGCATTCTGGGTCAGGGTTGACAGCCGGTTATGGTCAGCTGTTCCGGCCAGTGTCGTCGCCAGGGCAACCGCATCAAAGCCGATGATCGTGTAACGGTTGGCCGCGGGCTTACCGGTTTCCTTCCACAGCGTCTCAAACAGTGATTGCCGTTTTTCCGGGGCAGCCGCATACCAGCCGCCGCGCAGTGACGGTTCCTGCAGGATTGCCGGGGAAGACCACAGCGAGGTGCCGAGATAGCGGACCTTTTCCGGGTCGAGATCATACCAGGCAAGCACCGGGGCAACACGCAGGCTGAAGGCCGGATCACCGGCAAGGATGACGATATCGAAATTCGGCTGTCGCACCTGCCCTTCGCCTGATGGCGGGACCCAGTTGGTCAGATCGCGGATGCGCTGACGCAAGGCTTTTTCCGAGGCGAGGGTTTCGGCATCAAGGGTGATATTGGCGACAGGAGGCATCCCGGCATCAGCGAGGATAGATGCCGCATGGCTGCTGATCCGCTGGCCGTAGATCTTGTCCTGGCTGATGATGGCGATCGCAAGTTTTGTCCGGCCAGCCTCGGCATTGGGTTTCTGCCGGATCAACGCCTGGGCGAGCACGGTTTCGATTTCCTGTTCCGGGGTCTGGCCAAGCAGCAGGACATTGCCCCCTGCCGCGGTGACATCGTTCGAAAAACTCAGCACCGGGACGGCCCGTGTACCGAGCGCAGCACCCACCTGCCGGGCCCGTTCAGCAAAGACCGGCCCGAGGATCAGATCGACATTGTGACGAAGGGCAGCAGCAGCGGCCTCAGCCGGGTTGTCACTGTCGAGAAAGATCATGTCGATATTGGCCCCGCCAAGTTTGAACAGCGCCAGTTCGGCCCCGCCACGGATATGACGGCTGACACTTTCCCCGGGGCCGTCACCGGGCAACAGCAGGGCGATGCGGAAGCCATCAGTGGCCTTGACCGGGATTTTATCAGGCTGCAACGGATCATCAAGCCGGGCTTCGGTTTCGCCACGCTGTTCCCGGGCGAGAGCAAAGGCAGCGGCGAGTGCTTCCGAGGCAAGCGACGGGTCCTGCCCCTCGGGGATGGTCGCCGGCGGCTCTGCAGGGGCCGTGCCGGCGGTGTTATCAACCTGCCAGACCACATCACCGGATTGTTCCGCCGTATCCGGGCCGGTGGTGGTGATCGGGCTGGCCGGAGTGGCATTGTCGCTGTCACGCGACAGGGTATCGATGATCGACGAGATCAGCTGTTCAGATTCTTCGATTTCCTGAAGTGACTGGTCGAGATCGCCGGTGGCCGCGGTGGCGGTGGCCACGGTATCCTGCACTGTTTCCGGCGAAGCGGGTTCGGGGGCTGGCGGCGGCGCTTCGGTTTCGGCGGTTTCAGCGGTTTCAGCAGTTGCGGCTGTTGCGGCAGCAGGCGTTGCCGGTGGCGGGGCCACTGCCCGGACATCGGGCCGATCATCAGTACAGGCTGCGACCAGGCCCGCGACAAGCCCAAAGGCACAAATTCTGATCAATATTTTTCTGGCCATGAGCTTTGCTTCTGTTCCATGATAATGGCAACGGTGGCGGCAAGTGAGAACGTGTCGTTAAAGCGAAAGCGCCAATTCATTCGACCCTACACGATGAGCCTATCAGATAATGAAAACAGATCAACCGGATCGGTACCCCCCGGCCTGACGATCACCGCAACACCCATCGGCAATCTCGGCGATCTGTCGCCGCGGGCACGGGCCAGTCTTGAGGTGGCAGATATCATCGCCTGTGAGGATACACGCCACACTGGGTTGATGCTCTCGCGACTTGGCATCAAGGCTGGTAAACTGGTTGCCTATCATGATCATTCATCGCCGCAGGTGACAGCCCGGCTGCTTGCCGCCATGGAAGACGGCAGCCGCATCACCCTGGTCAGCGATGCCGGAACGCCGCTGATTGCCGATCCGGGCTTTCAGCTGGTGCGTGGCTGTCGTGAACGCGGGATCAGCGTGACCACCATTCCCGGCCCGTCTGCGATGCTCGCCGGGCTGACCCTTGCCGGGCTGCCAACAGACCGGTTTTTCTTTGGCGGCTTTCTGGCTTCGGGAATGAAAGCCCGGGAAAAGGAATTGACCGAGCATCTGAAAATCCCGGCCACACTGATTTTTTATGACAGCCCGAAACGGGTGCTCGACACGCTGGCCCTGCTGGAAAGGCTGGCGGCGGATCGACCGATCGCGATGGCCCGGGAGATCACCAAACTCCACGAAGAATGCCGCACGGGAACCCCGGGTGAGGTGCTGGCATCCTATCAGGATGAACCGCCTCCGCGGGGGGAGATCGTGCTGATCATCGGGCCGTCCGCGGGCCCTGCCGCACCTGATGATGACAGGCTGAGGGCCATGCTGCAGCGTGCACTTGCCGATGGAAACAGCCGCCGGGATGCTGCCGATCTTGTCAGCAAGGCCAGTGGCGTGGCACGGCGCAAGGTCTACAGCCTCGCCCTTGAAATCAATGCCGACGACACCTGAACGCCAGCAGGCCGAACGCTGGGGGCGGCTAGCCGAAATGATCACGGCGTGGCGCTATCGATTGTCTGGCCATCGGCTGATCCACCACCGTTATCGCTGTTTTCACGGTGAGATCGACCTGATCATGGCCCGTGGCCGCAGTCTCGTTTTCATTGAGGTCAAGTTTGCCCACCGCCGCACAGCTTTCAGCCTTGAGAAAACCCTCCCCGGGGCGAGGCAGCAGGCACGGATCACCGCTGCCGCCGATCATTTCCTGATGCAATCGGGGATGGTTGCCGAAAATATCCGCTTCGATGTCGTTGTTGTCAGGCCTCCCCTCAGTCTTCAGGTCTTCCGCGATGCCATCCGGCGGTGATAATTTCACCACCGGTATGAAAATATTCAGTTGAGTTTTCTGCTGCCCTGCGTCACATATAAGATGAGAAGATTGAAAGGACAGATTGATGGCCAGACCAACCCCGTTTCTTCGCCTGATGATGACCATGCTGGTACTGATCGGTGTGGGTGCCGTCAATGCCGCCTGTACCCCGGCCGTTGTCGGTGTTGGTGCGGCATCGGTTGTCGCCGGTTCAACGGAAAAAGGGCTGGGCACATCAATAGCCGACGGGGTTATCGTCGCCAAGATCAGCGATTCCTTCATCCAGACTGATGTCAGCATGTTCTCCGATATTTCGGTGACGGTTAATCAGGGCTCCGTGCTGCTGACCGGCAATGTCGAATTGCCTGATCAGAAAGTCCAGGCCACGCAGATCGCCTGGCAGACCCGCGGTGTGGTTGAGGTGATCAACGAAATCGAAGTCAACGATAAATCCTCACTCAAGGATCTGGCCAAGGATCTCGCCGCTGCTGCCCAGCTGCGCGCCAAACTGATCACCGATACCGATATCTCGTCGATCAATTTCTCTGTTGAAGTCGTCAATGGCACTGTGTTCCTCGCCGGGATTGCCTCAAACGAAGAAGAAATGCAGGCGGTCGTCAACCATGCCCGCAGCCTTCGTTTTGCCCAGGAAGTGGTCAATTACATCACCATCAATGATGATGACCGGCAGTAATCCGTAGGGATTGATCCTGATGGGGCTTCGCATCGCCATTCAGATGGACCCGATTGACGCCATTGATATCCGTGGCGACACCACCTTTGCTCTTGCCCTCGAAGCCCAGAAGCGCGGCCACGAGATTTTCGTCTATGGCCCCGATGCGATCTGGATGTCGCTGACCCCCGGGGCGGCCCCGGCGGAGCGTATCTTTGCCCGTGGCCGCGATGTCACTCTGCGCGATGAGATCGGCAATCATGTTGATTTCGGCCCCGAACGCATCCAGCCGCTGGCGGCCTGTGATGTCATCCTGATGCGGCAGGACCCGCCCTTTGATATGCAGTATATCACGGCGACGCATCTGCTCGAGCATCTGCACCCGAAGACGCTCGTGGTCAACAACCCGGCGGAAGTCCGCAACGCCCCGGAAAAGCTGCTGATCACCTATTTCCCCGATCTTATCCCGCCAACGCTGATCAGCCGTGACCCGGCGGAAATCCGGGCATTCCGGAAAGACCATGATGATATCATCGTCAAGCCGCTGTTCGGCAATGGCGGCGCCGGTGTCTTCCATATCAAGCCCGGCGACAGCAACCTCTCATCGCTGCTCGAAATGATGCTCGAAAGCGACCGTGCACCGGTGATGGTACAGCAATACCTGCCCCAGGTCCGCAAGGGTGACAAGCGTGTCATCCTCATTGACGGCGAGGCGGCCGGGGCGCTCAACCGGATCCCCCAGGAAGGCGAGAGCCGCTCAAATATGCATGTCGGCGGGATGCCTGCGGAATCGGAACTCGATGATGATGACCGGCGGATCTGCGCCATCATCGGCCCTGTCCTGAAAGAACGCGGGCTGCTGTTTACCGGCATTGATGTGATCGGCGGCTACCTGACGGAGATCAACGTCACCTCCCCCACCGGGCTGCGCGAGATTGCCCGCTTCAGCGGCGTTGACCTGACTGTCCCCATCTGGGATGCAATCGAAGCCCGGCGCTAGGCACTGGCGGGCAGCCGCCGGTATTGCAGAGCCTCGGCGATATGAGCTGACGTGACCCTGTCCCTCTTTTCAAGATCAGCAATGGTGCGGGCGACTTTTAGCAGCCGGTGATACCCGCGGGCGGAAAGCCCCTGTTTGGTGGCAGCCTCATCGATCATCCCCCGGGCCTTGTCATCAAGGGCTGTCACCTGTTCGAGCATATCGGTTGAAAGATAGGCATTGGCGAGGCCGTCAGCCTGTTGTGGCCGGGCATGGGCAAACTGCCTTGCATCCATGATGCGGGCCGCGACATCATCACTTTGTTCTGATTTTCCGGCACGCGACAGCGCCTTGATCTGGACCTCCGGGACCTCGATCATCATGTCAAAACGGTCGAGCATGGGGCCCGAGATTTTCGCCAGATACTGGCGGCTGCAAAGCGGGGCCCGGGTGCAGGCGCGGGCCGGATCACCGAGATAACCACAGCGGCAGGGATTCATGGCGGCGATCAGCTGGAACCGCGCCGGATAGGTCACGTGATGGTTGGCACGGCTGACAACCGCCTTGCCGGTCTCGATCGTCTGGCGCAGGGAATCGAGATGGCCGCGATGCCATTCCGCCAGTTCATCCAGAAACAGCACACCCCCATGGGCAAGGCTGACCTCGCCGGGGCGGGCCCGGTTGCCGCCACCGACAAGGGCGGCTATTGATGCCGAATGATGCGGATCACGAAACGGCCTGCGGATCACCAGGCCTCCCTGATCCAGCAAACCTGCGAGAGAGTGGATCATCGTCGCCTCAAGGGCTTCGGCGGGGGTTAATGGCGGCAACAACCCGGGAAGCCGGGCAGCCAGCATCGATTTGCCGGCCCCGGGCGGCCCCATCATCAGGAGGTTGTGGCTTCCCGCCGCGGCGATCTCAAGGGCCCTGCGGGCGGTGAACTGGCCTGCCAGGTCCTTCATATCAGCATCATGCCCGGGATGATCCTGTTTTTTCGGCTGCGGCGGCGACAGCACCTGTTCGCCACGGATATGGGCGATCAGCGCAGGCAGTGACGGGGCGGCGATGATCGGCAGATCACCGGCCCATGCCGCTTCCGGCCCGCAGGATGCCGGGCAGACAAGACCGCAGCCTTCGGCCGCCGCACCGATAGCCGCAGACAGCACGCCGTGAACCGGGGCGATGGTTCCATCAAGCGACAATTCACCGAGCACCACCATGCCATCGAGACTGTCAGCAGGCAGCACCCCCATGGCGACCATCAGGCCAAGGGCAATCGGCAGATCATAATGTGAGCCTTCCTTGGCAAGGTCAGCCGGGGCAAGGTTGATTGCCACCCGCTTGGGCGGCAGGGCCAGCATCATTGATGAAAGTGCCGCCCGCACCCGTTCCCTTGATTCAGCAACCGCCTTGTCGGCCAGCCCGACAATCGCCATGCTCGGCAACCCATTGGACAGATGGACTTGAACATCAACCGGTGTTGTATCAATACCCCGAAAGGCCAATGTCCTTATCTTTGCTTGCATTATTTTTTGCTAATCTATTATAGGTTGTAATCGGTATCGTACCTGATGACAGGCCCATGACAAGCCTTTTTGGTCAAACGTGGGGAAAACCGGTCAGCCCTTGCGGCTGAGCATTGGCCCGAGAGGCTGGCCGCCGAGCACATGGCCGTGCAGATGCGGGACTTCCTGATGGGCGTTGGCACCGCAGTTCATGATCACGCGGTAGCCCTCGCCATCGACGCCCTTCCTGGCGGCGACACGGGCGAGAGCCCGGACCCATCCGGCTATTTCGGCATCGCTCGCCCGGGCGGCAAAATCACTGAGATCGGTATAAGACCCCTTGGGGATCACGAGGCTGTGCACCGGGGCCTGGGGGTTGATATCCTCGAAGGAGAGCGTCGTTTCGTCCTGATCAACCTCGTTGCAGGGAATCGTACCTTCGAGAATTTTGGCGAAAATGTTTTCCGGATCATAATCGGTCATGGTGGTCTCCTGTTACTGGCGACTTGCTTTTTCGGCGATCCCCGACTGTCCCTGACGGCGGTCGAGTTCGGCCCAGACATCCTGCGGTGACACCCCCGCCGCAGCCAGCACAACCAGCAGATGGTAGATGAGGTCCGCTGCCTCGCCGGTGAGTGATGCTGTATCGCCACGCATCGCCGCAATGACGCATTCAACGGCTTCTTCACCGAGTTTCTGGGCCGGGCGTTCCGGTGCCTCGGCCAGCAGCCGGGCTGTCCATGACGTGTCTGTATCCTCGCCCCGGCGGCTCAGGATCAGCGCGTAGAGTTCATCAACAATTCGGGCATCCATGGGTCAGGCTCCGCTGTGTTCGGTTGGGGTGATGATGCGGTCATCACGGCGGACAGTGATACCGCTGGCCTGCATTTCCTGCTTGACGCTGTCGACAGTCAGCAGGCCAAAGTGAAAGATCGACGCCGCCAGCACTGCCGAGGCATGGCCTTCACGGACAGCCGCCGCCATATGCCCGGCGTCACCAGCCCCGCCAGAGGCGATCACCGGAACCGGAACCGCATCGGCAACAGCACGCGTCAGCTCAAGATCATAGCCATCCTTGGTGCCATCAGCATCCATCGAGGTGAGCAGAATCTCACCAGCCCCGCGGCGGGCCCCTTCACGCGCCCATTCGATTGCATCGATGCCTGTATTCTGGCGGCCGCCATGGGTGAAGACATCGAACCCGCCCTTGTCGTTGCGCCGGGCATCAATGGCCAGGACGACACACTGGCTGCCGAAACGCGATGCGGCACGGCCAAGCAGATCAGGATCAGTCACCGCCGAGGAATTGACCGAAACCTTGTCCGCCCCGGCCAGCAGCAGGGTGCGGAAATCCTCTTCGCTGCGGACACCACCGCCCACCGTCAACGGCATGAAACATTCCGCCGCTGTCCGCCGGACCACATCATAGATCGTCTCGCGGCCTTCATGGCTGGCGGTGATATCGAGAAAACAAAGCTCGTCCGCCCCGGCATCGTTATAGACCCGGGCCTGTTCAACCGGATCCCCGGCATCAACTAGATCGACAAAATTGATCCCCTTGACGACCCGGCCGTTGTTCACATCAAGGCAGGGGATGATCCGCGTCGCCAGCATCAGGCCGCCTCCAGCATGGCAAGAGCTTCGCCGAGATCAAGGCGGCCGTCATAGATCGCCCGGCCGGTGATCACCCCTTCGATGCCGCTATCATCCTTGGCAAGAGCGCGGATATCATCGATTGAAGCAACCCCGCCGGAAGCGATCACCGGCAGACTGACGGCCCGGGCGAGGGCTGCCGTCGCATCAAGATTGACACCTTTCAGCGCCCCGTCACGGCCGATATCAGTAAAGATAACCGCCGCCACCCCGCAATCTTCAAACCGCCGGACAAGATCAAGGGCGGAGACTGCCGATGTTTCGACCCAGCCTTCAGCCGCGATCATGCCGTCACGGGCATCGGCCCCCACGGCCACCTGGCCGGGAAAAGCGGCGGCAGCTTCACGGACAAGATCCGGGTCCTTGAGTGCTGCCGTCCCGAGAATGACACGGTTGATCCCGGCCTTGAGCCAGGCTTCGACAGCGGCCATGTCACGGATACCGCCGCCAAGCTGAACCTTTGCGCCGGCAGCGATGATCGCCCGGACAGCATCACGGTTAACCGCCTGGCCACCCACCGCCCCGTCGAGATCAACAACATGGATCCAGCCGCATCCCGCCGCGACAAAACGCCGGGCCTGATCGCCCGGGTCGGGGTTGTAGCGGGTCACTGCATCCATATCGCCATAGAGCAGGCGGACGCATTCGCCTCCCTTGATATCGATCGCCGGATAGAGATTCATTTCACGTCCTTGTAGTAGAAATAGCCGGGGATGTACTCACCGTTGACAAGCGCATAGCGGGGGTGAACGCCAAACCGCACATAGCCTGCGGCTTCGTATCGCCGGATCGCGCTTTCCTGCGTGGCCCGGACATCAAGATTGATCATCGAGTAACCGCTGCCACGGGCAAAGGCCTCGGCTTCATCGAGCATCATCGGGGCGAGGCCGTGGCCGCGCGCCCATGGGGTGACGAAAAACGTCGTCAACTGGAACGAAAACGCCTGCGCCTCGTTGTTGCGGGGCGGCCGCACCAACTGGCAGCTCGAGGCGATGACACCGTCGATGCGGCCGACGATCAGCTCGCGTTCAGGAATGAGCAGAACACCCTTCCAGTAATCCTCAAGCAGTTTCCGTGACGGGATGGTCAGCCAGCCGAAGCCGCCGCCATCTTCGATCGCCGCTTCCGTGGCATCACAGAGTTCCTGCATATCGCCGTTGCTGAGGTTCTTGACCGTTTCGACGCTGGTGATCGGTGTTCGTTCGGAATGGGTTTCCATGACGCTCTCTTATGGTTTCCAGGTCAGCCAGTTGCCGAGGATCTGCTGCCCCACAGCCTGGCTCTTTTCAGGATGAAACTGCAGACCAACAAAATTATCAGTGCCAATTGCGGCAACAACAGGGCCGCCGTAATCGGTTTCCGCCAGGACATGATCAGCACCAGTGACAGCATAGGAATGCAGAAAATACACTGCCGCGCCTTGGTCAATACCTGCCCAGAGATCGTGTTCCGCAACAAGGTTGAGGCTGTTCCAGCCCATATGCGGGATTTTCAGCCCCGGCCCGGGATCGAGCTTGCTGACAGTCCCGCCAATCCAGTCCAGCCCCGGGGTTTCACCGCCTTCAAGACCAAGACTGGCCATCAACTGCATCCCGACGCAGATGCCAAGAAACGGTTTTGCCTGATGCAGAACAGCCTCGATAAGTGCCGGTTTCATGCCGTCGATAGCCTCAAGCCCAGCAACACAATCACCGAAAGCCCCGACACCGGGCAGCACCACGGCGTCAGCAGCAGCGATATCGTCAGGGATAGCCGTGATCGTCATATCGATCGGCTGACCGATATGCCGGGCTGCCGCCATCAACGCCTGTCCCACCGACTGCAGATTGCCGGACCCATAATCAACCACGGTCAGTTTCATGGGGCTAGAGGCTCCCCCCCAGCACACCTTTGGTCGAGGGAACACGCCCGGCTTCGCGCGGCTCGATTGTCACCGCCTGGCGGAGGCTGCGGGCGAGCGCCTTGAAGAGGCTTTCCACCATGTGGTGGCAGTTGACCCCGTAGAGTGTCTCAAGATGCAGCGTGATCCCGGCCGCCTGGCTGAAGGCCTGAAAGAATTCACGGAAGACTTCGGTATCCATTTCGCCGAGGCGCGGCGAGGTCATTTCAACCCGCCAGACCAGAAAAGGCCGTCCCGAGACATCCACCGCCACCCGCGACAGGGCTTCATCCATCGGCAGATAGAAACTGGCATAACGGTTGATCCCGCTGCGGTCACCAAGGGCCTCGGCAAACGCCGCCCCCAGCGCCCAGCCACAATCCTCGACCGTGTGATGGGTATCGATATGCAGGTCACCCTCGGCCTTGAGGGTGATGTCCATGAGCCCGTGGCGAGCCAGTTGATCGAGCATATGATCGAAAAACCCGATGCCCGTATCAATTTTTGCCTTGCCACTGCCGTCGAGGTTGATATCAACGCTGATCGACGTTTCGCGTGTCTTGCGCCTGGATGAACCCTTGCGTGCTGTCGCCATCGGTCTTCTCCTGCAAATCGGGTGAAATACGGGGCTTAACTACCAGTAATCTGCTGATTTGGCCAGTCTTTTGATGAAAGCCGGGCCGGGCCGGCTGCAATGCCAGACTCCCGGTTACAGGGATTTCAGCCGTTCATCGAGCCAGCGGGCCATCAGGGCGGCCTCCTCTTCATCGACACGGGGCAGGATCTGGGCCATCAGATTGGCTGCCCGCGTGGCTTCCGGGCCAAGCTCGGCGGTATCGATCGCCACCCTGACCCGCGACAGCCGGGCGAGGGATTTAAGCTCTTCGGCATCATCCCAGATCAACCCGAACATGGCGCAGATCTGATCGACAAGGATGGCCGAGGGCTGGCCTTTGCGGCCGTTTTCCAGTTGCGAGATATAGGCTTCGGTCACCCCAAGATTGCGCGCCATGACCGCCAGGGTCAGCCCCTTTTTCTTGCGGTATTCGCGCAGTTTGATCCCGAACGGTGTCATGAGGCTCTCAAGTTGATATAGAACGCCCCGGCCCCGCCATCTTTCGGCTGGGCGGGGCTGTGGGCGATGACCATCGCGGCAAGCGGCGGTGATGACAGCCAGACCGGCAGGTTGCGGCGGATCACCCCCTGTCCGGCCACGCCTTTGCCGGTGATCACCAGCACGACACGGTGGCCTTCGGCGACAGCCCGGCCAAGAAACCGTTCAAGCCGCAAGCGAGCTTCATCACGGCTGAGGCCATGCAGATCAATATGATCCGTCGGCCGCGCCTGGCCACGCTTGATCCTGCGGGCATCCGACCGCGAGATACCGCCATAGCCGGGGCTGCTGAGATCAGCCGGTTCATGGTTGATCTGACGGCGCGGCGGCAGCCTTTCCGGGCTCGGCGGTGGCGGCGGTGTGGTTTTCTTTTTGGCGGGACGTTTGACAGGCTTCACCGCCGCAGGGCTGGAAAGCCGCGTGCGCTTCTCGAGCGGTGTGACGGTTTTTGTCACCGACGCCCAGAGCGCTGCCTGATCCTCATCTACCGGTTTCCTGGCCATGGTGATCGTTCATCCATCAACACCAGATGCAACCGCCGGGGGCCGTGGGCACCAAGCACCATGGTTGCTTCAACATCAGCAGTCCGCGACGGCCCGGTGATGAAATTCACCGCCCGGGGCATGGGCTTGCCCTGGCCTTTCCAGCCGCGCAGCTTTTCCCAGCATCCTTCGATGCCGGCCTCGATATCAGCCTTGCTGACCACGATAACCTCAACATCGGGGACAAAATTGATGCTGGTGGGGGTTGCCCCGTCAGCGATCATCATCACAGTCCCGGTTTCGGCGGCAGCGGCATAGGCGAGGCTGACCCCCACCATGTCGCTGGTCAGCGCAGCCCCTTCACGGACAGATACCGCCCCTTCTGACCATGCCAGCCCACCCAGCATCGGGGCGATGACACATTCGGCAGGCAGATTCTGCCCCCGCAGCCACGCCGACAGATGCCCGGGCAGATCTTCAAGGCTGCCTATTTCGGCAATGGAGGCATATTGGGCAGTGGCCTGATCGATGAACCGCTCAAGCCTGGCCTTGCCAGTGAGACTGCCCGCCTTTGGCGGGACTGCCGCCCCGGGATGCGGTGTCCGCTCACGGGTTGCATTGGCGGATTTCAGACGCTCAAGAATGACGGCACGATCATTCATGGTCCCGGCCTTTCTGGAGAGCCTTATAGCGATCAAAGAACGTGCCGCCTTCGGGGACGATCAGATCGCGGCTCTGGGTCCAGCCTTTCATCAACGGCAGATGCCGCAACACCGGCCGGCCGCGGGCAAGCAGCCGCAACCCGCCGGTCAGCAGTCGGGTTGTCATCCGGTAGAGCCCCGGCCGCGACGCCAGCTGTGACCAGAGCGAGAGGAAGACCCGCTGTTTCAGCGGCGTCATGCGGGCATCGTTCTGCTTGACCCGCAGGTTACGCATCAGTTTGGGCAGGGGGATCCGCATCGGGCAGACTTCCTGGCACTTGCCGCAGAAACTCGAGGCATTGGGCAGGTCCTTGGTCTTTTCCAGCCCGGCGAGAGACGGCGTCAGCACCTTGCCCATCGGCCCGGAATAGACCCAGCCATAGGCATGGCCGCCGATCGACGCATAAACAGGACAGTGATTGAGGCAGGCCGAACAGCGGATGCAGCGCAGCATTTCGCGTTCGCTGCCGGCCAGCATCCGCGAGCGGCCGTTATCCACCAGCACGACATGAAAATGTTTTGGCCCGTCAAGATCACCGGGGCGGCGCGGGCCGCTCGACAGTGTCGTGTAGACGCTCATGTCCTGGCCGGTGGCCGAGCGTGCCAGAAGCCGCAGCATGACACCGGCATCATCCATGGTCGGCAATATCTTTTCCAGCGAGCCGACGACGATATGAACATCGGTCATGGTCTGGGTCAGATCACCATTGCCTTCATTGGTGACGATGATGGTCGAGCCTGTCTCGGCGATCATGAAATTGGCCCCGGTGATCCCGGCATCAGCCGCCCCGTACTGCTCGCGCAAGGCCTGGCGTGCTTCTTCGGTGAGGCTTTCGGCGGTATCCATGGGACGGTCGGGATCAAGGTGCTGATGCGCCTCACGGAAAGTTGCCGCGATATCGTCTCGCTGCAGATGCGTGGCTGGCGCGATAATATGCGACGGGCTCTCGCCGCGCAGCTGGATAATGTATTCACCGAGATCAGTTTCCAGCGGCAGAATGCCATGGCTGTCGAGAAATTCGTTCAGCCCCAGTTCTTCGGTGACCATCGATTTGCCCTTGGTCACGCGTTTGACATGGTGGCGGCGGCACAGATCGAGAATCGTCTGGCGGGCGCTTTCCTCATCAGCGCACCAGTGCACCTGGCCGCCATTGGCAATGACGTTTTCCTCAAACTGGGTGAGGTAGTGATCCATGTGGTCGAGGGTGTGCATCTTGATGGCGATGCCGTGATCGCGCAGGCGATCAAACTCCGGCAGATTGCCCACCGCCCGGGCCCGGTTCGGCCTGAGGGCACCGGTCAATTTGGCCATCGCCCCCTTGAGGTTTTCATCCTTGACGGCGGAGGAGACATTGTCGCGGAAACGGCTCGAGGATACTTCCATCACTGGCCTCCCTTGCCTGAACCGATGGGGGGAGCCTCCAGATAACCGGCGAGCACTTCAGCGACATGGCGGACATCCAGATCCCGGCCCTTGCGTGACAGCCGCCCGGCGATATTCATCAAGCAGCCCATATCACCGGCAAGAACAAGATCAGGATCCTTGTCGACGATATCATTGGCCCTGTCATCAGCCATGGACCCGGAAATATCACCGTATTTGACAGAAAAAGTCCCCCCGAAACCGCAGCAGGTATCAGCCTTGTCGAGATCGACAACCTCAGCCCCGATCGACTGCAGCAGGGCCCGCGGCTGATCCTTTACCTGCATTTCACGCAAAGATGAGCAGCTGTCATGATAGGCAATGCGGCCGGAAAACTTGCCCGGCAGGGTTTCAACCTTCAGCACATCATGCAGGAACGAGGTGAGCTCGGCTGTCTTGGCAGCGATCGCTTCAGCCTGGCGGATGGCGTGGCTGTCACCGCTATCAGCAAACAGGTCGACAAGATGATGGCTGAGCATGCCGCCGCAGGAGCCCGACGGCACGACGATGTAATCACAGTCATCAAACGCATCGAGAAGAGGATAGGCCGCCGCTCGGGCTGCCTTGATATCGCCGCTGTTCCACGCTGGTTGGCCGCAACAGGTTTGGTTTTCGGGAACGATGACCTTGCAGCCGGCCTCGGTCAGCAGTTTGAGCGCGGCGAGCCCCACCGACGGGCGCATCGCATCAACAAGACAGGTCACGAAAAGACCGACAACGGGTTGTTTATCGCTGATCGCCACCACAGACCCCCTTACCGCCGACACGGCAGAATCATTGCACACTCTCGGTTTCGACGAGCAGCCAGTTCGGATCACGCGAGGAGATATCGCGTTCAAAGGTCCACAGATCGACAAAGGTTTCGATCTGATCCTCATCGCCGTCAACAATGGTGCCGCTATCATCCCGGAGCAGGCGTTTCTGCTGGGATTTGAATTCCACCGTGATGATCGCCAGGCCTTCAACAAGACGGGCATCATGAATGCGGGTGTGATCGAGGTTGACGAGATCAATGCTCAGGTTCTCGCCGGATTTCATCCGGTCGCGGATAGCATCCGAGAAACTGTTCATCATCTCATAGCCAAGCAGCGATTTGAGCTGTTCGGTATCACCCTCGGCAAAGGCTTCGAGAATCATCCCATAGGCCATGCCGGCGCCCTTGACGAATTCCTTTTCGCTGAACGCATGATCGGCCTTCTGGATGGCCGCGATCCCCTGACCGCTGGCCGGGGCCTGTTGTTGAGGCTGCGGGGTTGATATCACTTCGACCATGTCCTGATCGCGGCTCTGATCCTGCTCGAACCCTGTCCGCTTGCCAAGAACCGAGCGCAACCGCAGCCCGAGAAAAATGGCAATAATCGCGAAGATCAGAATATCAACATATGGTATGCTTCCAGACATGGTGAGAAATCATCCCGTATGAGCGTTGCAAGATTATGCGGCCCTGACAAAGCGATCTTTAAATCGGGGCTGCATGTACTTAAATAGAAATAGTGATCTTGGGGGAATTAGGCAAGTATGGAAAAGGGATAAAGGCGTGACAGGACTGATCATCTTCGGCGGCATCATTCTGCTCCTTTGGGCGGAAATCACTGTCTTCGACCTTGTCGGCAGTGCCATCGGGGTCTTGCTGACCATCATCGGTGTCTTTATCACAGCCGCCATCGGGGTACGTCTGTTTCGCCATTTCGGCCGGGGGACGCTGCGCCGCATGGCAGAGGCCGGGGCGGCCGGGAAACCGCCAGTCGTCGAGGTTGCCGATGGTGTCGCGATCCTCATCGCTGCTATGCTGCTGTTGATCCCCGGTTATGTCACCGATGGGCTGGGGCTGCTGTTTTTCATCCCCGGGCTTCGTGTCATGCTGGTGGTGGTGGTGCTTGGCAGCCTGCTTAACCGGCTTTCGGCACGCCATTTTGCCTTTACCGCAGCCGCGCAAACACCCCCCGGGACTGATCAGGAAAACCCCGCCCCGGATCAGGATGCCGCCAAGGTCACAATAGAAGGTGAATTCGAACGCAAAGACTGATATGCAGGGATCAAAAGGAGTTCAACATGGCCGAACAGACACAGCAGCAGATCATCATCCACACCCAGTATATCAAGGATTTTTCCTTCGAGAATCCCAATGCACCGGGATCGCTGACCCGTAATGACGTTGCCCCTGAAATTGAGATCAACGTCAATGTCACTGCCGAACCCCAGCAGCAGGAGAGAGTTTTTGAGGTCGTGCTGACCATCCGGTCAACCGCCAAGCGGGAAGAGGAACACGTCTTCCTCGCCGAACTGGCCTATGCGGCCGTGGTTTCCGTTTCCGAGGATGTCGAGGAAAACATTATTCATCCGCTTGTCATGATCGAAGGCCCGCGGCTGATCTTCCCGTTTGCCCGGCAGGTTCTCTCAGACATGACTCAGGCCGGCGGCTATATGCCGCTCAATATCCAGCCGATCGATTTCGTCCGTCTCTATCAGTCAGGGATGGAAAACCGTTCGGCGGAAATGGACGGGGCTTCCGAAACAGTCAACTAAACCGGCTGGCGTTCTTTCCAGAGCGGGTTGTCCAGCGTTTCGATGAACGCCTCATGGGCTTCACGCTCGGCTGCCAGCGGGGCGTGGGGCCGCGGCTCGCGATAGGGTCTTTCGCCCGAGGCAGCAACGGCCGGTGTATCAGGGCTGGCCGCAGTGCTTTCCGGGCCCGCCAGGGAAAGCCCGGGCTGCCGCCCGCCGAGCAGTTCAATATAAACATCAGCCAGCAGATCAGTATCGATCATCGCCCCGTGCAGATCACGGTGGCTGTTGTCGATGCCGAACTTGCGGCAAAGCGCATCGAGGCTGGCCTGGCCGCCGGGGAATCGCCGCCGGGCCATATCAAGGGTATCGATGGCCTGATCCATGGGTAATGCCGGCCGCCCCAGCCTGTCCAGTTCGGCATTGATGAATCCCATGTCGAAACGGGCATTGTGAATCACCAGTTTCGCTGTCCCGATAAAGTCGAGAAACTGATCGGCGATCTCAGCAAAAACAGGTTCGTTGGCGACACGTTCATCAGTGATCCCATGGATGGCCACAGCATCGGGATCGATCGGCCTTTCCGGGTTGATATAGAGATGCAGTGTCTTGCCCGTCGGCACGTGGTTGACCATTTCCAGTGCGCCGATTTCGATGATCCGGTGGCCTTCTTCCGGTTTCAGCCCGGTGGTTTCGGTATCGAGGACGATTTCACGCATCGCTGTTTTTCTCCCGCAGGTCTCTGATCAGCCGGTCAACATAAAAGCGGCTGGCTGTCTCCCCGAAAGCGGTGGGGATGATGTAATCGGCACGGCGGCGTTTTTCATCATCAGACAGCTGTGCTTTAAGGATAGACTGGAATTTTTCTGCCGTCATCCCCGGGCGGCGCATGGCCCGATTTTTCTGCAGGCGGGGCGTTGCCGAAACCACCACCACAGCATCACAATCCGCGGCTCCGCCGGTTTCATAAAGCAGCGGGATATCAAGAACGGCCAGCGGGGTTCCCACAGCAGCCAGCCCGTCAAGCCAGGCCTGCCGGTCAGCTCGCACAAGCGGATGCAGGATCGCTTCGAGCTGTTGGCGTTTGGCCGCATCGCCAAACACCGCCCGGCCGAGGGCCTGCCGGTCAATGCGGCCGTCAGCATCGAGCACATCGGCAAAAGCCGCGGTAATCTCAGCAAAGGCCTTGCCGTCGGGGGCCATCAGCCGGTGGACGGCGGCATCAGCATCATGAACAGGAACCCCGGCCTCTTCGAACATGGCGGCCACCGTGGATTTGCCCATGGCGATGGAGCCCGTCAGGCCGAGAATGATCATGCCTGCCCCCTTGGTTCGAGCCCGTGTTCGCGGAGAAAGGCGAGCAGTTGCAGCAGCGGCAGGCCGAGCACGGCATAGGGGCAGCCGTCAATGCCAGCAAGGATCTGCGCGCCGGGACCTTCGATCTGATAACAGCCCGGGGTTTCCATGGCTGTCGTGCCAATCAGGCTGAGGTAGCTGTCCCTCGCCCGATTATCGAGATTGCGGATGCTGACAGCCGGACGCTCGCAATGCTGCCAGAGCCGTCGGCCTCCCTGAAGGATAACAGCCGCTGTGATCAGGTGATGGGTTTTTCCGGCAAGGGCCGAAAGCGTATCCTGTGCGGCCTCAAGGGTTTCGGGCTTGCCGAACCAGCGGCCTTCGCATTCAAGGATCTGGTCGGCACCAATGACGAAGGCTTCGGGGTGGCGCTGGCTCACCCGGGCGGCCTTGGCCTCGGCAAGGGCAGTCGCCATATCGATGCCGCTGATCCCTTCAGCCTCACCGGCCTGACGCAGGGCCTCTTCATCAACCGGGGCAGCTTCTGCGGTGAAGGCCAGACCGGCATCGGTCAGCATTTTCTTCCGGGTTGAGCTCATTGAGGCGAGAATCAGCGCATACCGAGGCAGGGCATAGATCATGCTATGTCCCCACGGTCATCAAGCCAGCGGGAATGCAGGTTGATAATCGCTGCTGCTGTTTCTTCCACCGACCGGCGTGTCACATCGATCATCGGCCAGTTCTGGGCGGTGAACAGCCGCCGGGCATTGGCGACTTCCTCCCCCACCTTTTCCGGATCAGCATATTCGGTATCACCGCTTTCGTTCATGGAATAAAGCCGGTTGCGGCGGATCTGGGCAAGCCGCCGGGCATCCTTGATCAACCCCACCACGAGCATATTCTGATGCGGTATCTCATCAAGGGGCATTTCCACCCCAGGGACAAGCGGGTAATTCGCCACTTTATAACCGCGATGGGCAAGATAGATCGAGGTCGGTGTTTTGGAGCTGCGTGATACCCCCACCAGCAGAATATCTGCATCACCCACTGTCGCAATACCCTGGCCATCATCATGGGCAATGGCAAAATCAAGGGCGCTGATCCGCTCGAAATAGGCCTTGTCCATCCGGTGTTGGCCGGCGGTGACCTCGCGATCAGGCTTGCCGAGCACCGATGCAACCGCGTGGACAACGTGATCCAGCACACTGACATGAGGAACAGCGTGGCGGCTGCAGATGACCTCGAGTTTTCTGCGCAGGGTGCTGTCGGCGATCGAATAGAGCACAACCCCGCCGTATTTACCGATGCCGTCTTCAACCGGGCCAAGATGGTCTTCGGTGCGGACAAGGGTCCAGACATGTTCTATGGTTTGGACATGGTCGAACTGGGCCAGGGCCGCTCGGCCGAGCAAATGGGTCGTCTCGCCAGTGGCATCGGAGACGAGATGCAGGTGCAGTTTGCGGATCGATTTGCTCATGCCGGGTTTTCCGCCTTTTTCTGTGCAGAACCTGTGTACATATTGAATACAACGGCCAGCGGATTTGTCAAAGCCGATCCTGTCCTTTTCGGCAGGGATTCTATCCACAGGCTGGCCCCCATGGGGATAATCACACGCGCTTTGCTGTGAAAAACGGGGAAAATTGATAAATCATTGTTATTATTGTATTTTATTTATCACATAAGCCAAGAGAATTGGGGATAACTGCGGCATAAACTGCCATTGATGTTTTAACCCTAGCCAACCAACACAACCACCTTTTATATATAAAAAATATTATAGGGTTGGGCTGGACAGGATCACCATGACCAAAAGACTGGATACGACACTAAGCGGGCGTAAAGACAGCATGACACCGATCTGGCTGATGCGCCAGGCTGGGCGTTATCTGCCGGAATACAGGGAATTGCGATCAAGCGAGCCTGATTTCATCTCCTATTGTCTCAATCCGGAAAAAGCCTGTGAAGCAACGCTGCAACCGTTGCGCCGGTATGATCTTGATGCCGCGATCATTTTCTCTGATATTCTGATGATCCCCTGGGCTATGCAGGCTGGTGTTCATTTTGTGCAGGGTGAAGGCCCGAAACTCAACCCCCTGGCAAAGCCGGGTGATGTTACAGGCCTTAACAGCGATGATCTCCTCACCAAACTCAACCCTGTTTTCGATGCGCTCAGAAAAACCCGCGCCGGGCTTAGAGAAGACCGTAACTTAATCGGCTTCTGCGGTGCCCCCTGGACCGTGGCCACTTACATGATCGAAGGCGGCAGCAGCCGTGATTTTCAGCGCTCCCGGGAAATGCTCTGGCAGGATAGCGATGGCATGATGATGCTCATCGACCGGCTGGTGGAAGAAAGTATTGTCTATCTTGCCGCCAAGGCCCAGGCCGGGGCTGACACGCTGATGGTGTTTGACAGCTGGGCGAGTGCTGTGCCCTCAACTTTTCTTGAGGCGATCGTCATTGAGCCGATGCAGCGGATTATTGCAGGCCTGCGCGGGCAGGGGATCACTACCCCGGTGATCGGTTTCCCGAAAGGCATTGGCGAGGGCATTCTGGCCTATGCCGACAAGACAAATGTTGATGCCATCGGCCTTGATCACGGCGTTGATCCGTTCTGGGCTGATGCGAACCTGCCCAAAGACCTTGTTGTTCAGGGTAATCTTGATCCGGTGGCCCTGATCGAGGGCGGGTCCGCCATGCTGGCTGCGACAGACAAAATTCTTGAGGCGTTTGCGTCGCGTCCCCATATTTTCAATCTCGGCCACGGGATTGGCCAGTTTACGCCGCCGGCCCATGTGACAACACTGATTGACCATATTCGTAAGGTGGAAGGCTGATGTATCTCTGGATCAAGGCTCTTCACGTTATTTCGATTATTGCCTGGATGGCAGGGCTTCTTTATCTGCCGAGGCTGTATGTCTATCACGCAATGGTCGAGAAGGGTTCGGCCCGGGCAGAGACTTTTGCGCTGATGGAACGGCGTTTGCTGAAAGCGATCATGAACCCGGCGATGATCGCCAGTTTTGTTTTCGGTTTCTGGATGGTGTTGCTGGACCCGGGGCTTCTTTCCGAGGGTTGGTTCCATGCCAAGGTCGGGCTTGTGCTGCTCATGGCCGGGTGCCACGGCAAGTTCGCCCGGATGCGGCGGGAGTTCGAAAACGGCACTGCCAATCACAGCGACAAATACTACCGCGTCTGGAATGAAGCCCCCACTTTGTTGATGATTGCCATCGTGATTCTGGTGGTTGTCAGGCCGTTCTAGTCGTCCCCTTGCATTTCTGCCCGGGATCGTCTATGGTGTTTATTGTACTGTTCAGTACAGTGTTTTCCCCATAAAAAAATATTGTTTGGCAATTGCCATGAATCTCCAAGACCTGAAGAAAAAATCCCCGGCGGATTTGCTTTCCTATGCCGAGGAACTTGAAATCGAGAACGCGTCGACCCTGCGCAAGCAGGACATGATGTTTGCCATCCTCAAGCAGCTGGCGGCAGATGATGTCCCGATCTATGGCAGCGGTGTGCTTGAAGTGCTCTCCGATGGTTTCGGTTTCCTCCGTGCCCCGGAATCGAATTACCTGCCCGGCCCTGATGATATCTATGTCTCACCCAGCCAGATCCGGCGTTTTGGGCTGCGGACAGGGGACACTGTTGATGGCCAGATCCGCGCGCCCAAGGAAGGCGAGCGGTATTTTGCCCTGCTGAAAGTCGGGGAGGTCAATTTTGAAGACCCGCAGGCGGTTCGGCACCGGATCAATTTTGATAACCTGACACCGCTTTATCCGCAGGAAAAGATCGGGCTCGAACTCCCGTATAACCCTGAAAACAAAGACAATACACCCCGCGTCATCGATCTGATCTCGCCCATGGGGAAGGGTCAGCGGGGGCTGATTGTGGCACCGCCGCGTACTGGTAAGACGATGATGCTGCAGTCGATCGCGCATGCCATCTCGGAAAACCATCCGGAAGTCTACCTGATTGTGCTGCTCATCGACGAACGCCCGGAGGAAGTCACCGATATGCAGCGTTCGGTGAACGGTGAGGTGATCTCTTCGACCTTTGACGAACCGGCTGTCCGCCACGTCCAGGTGACCGACATGGTCATCGAAAAGGCCAAGCGGCTTGTCGAGCACAAGCGTGATGTGGTGATCCTGCTCGACAGCATCACCCGGCTTGCCCGCGCCTATAACACGGTTGTGCCGTCCTCAGGCAAGGTGCTGACTGGCGGTGTCGATGCCAATGCCCTGCAACGCCCGAAGCGTTTCTTCGGGGCAGCCCGGAATATTGAGGAGGGCGGCTCGCTGACGATCATTGCCACCGCGCTGATCGAAACCGGCTCCCGTATGGATGAAGTGATCTTTGAAGAATTCAAGGGCACCGGCAACTCGGAAGTCATCCTCGACCGCAAGCTTTCCGACAAGCGCATTTTCCCGGCGATCGATATCACCCGGTCGGGGACACGCAAGGAAGAACTGCTCGTCGACAAGGATACCCTGGCCAAGATGTGGGTGCTGCGGCGGATTCTCATGCAGATGGGCCCTGTCGATGCCATGGAATTCCTGCTCGACAAACTCAAGCATTCCAAAGACAACGACGATTTCTTCACGGCCATGAACTCCTAGGCGAAACGGCCTAGGCGGCGATGCTGCGGATCCGGCTTTCGTGATCAATCAGCGCCTGTTTGAGGGCGAGGTTGCGCGGGTCTTTGGGAGAAAGCCCCTCAATCCCCCCGAAATTCCCGAGGCTGCCATCATGGCGTGTCACCCGGTGGCAGGGGATGATCAGCGGGACCGGGTTGCGGGCACAGGCGGAACCGGCCGCCCGCGGCGCCTGCGGTTTGCCCCCCAGACGGGCGAATTCACCGTAGGAGACAGTCTCGCCATAGGGGATTGTCCGCAAGACCTCAAGCCAGCGGCCGAGACTCGCAGAAACCGTATGTTCCAGCGGCAGGTCAAACCCCTGGCGTTCACCATCACACCAGGCCTCGATCTGGGCCCATGTTTCACGGGAAACATCATCAATATTTTTGTTGCTGTCGTGGCCTTCCTCAAGAAACCGCAATCTGGCGATGCCGTGACCGGTGCTGATGACACTGATCCAGCCGAAGCGTGTTTTTCCCGTGATGCCGTACATGAGGTGCCCCCCTCGCGTGTGTCGTTGTGTTCTCACCGTGGTGTGATTATGGTATGGGTAAGCCTACCATCTTTTCAACGCGAAAAAGAACCTATCCAAAAGGATAGGGTCACCCCGGGAAAGAAGCCTGCACCGTGCCCGATAGCCATGACACCATCTTTGCCCTTGCCACCCCGGCCGGCCGCTCGGCCCTGCAGGTGATCCGGGTTTCCGGCCCTGGGGCAGCCCGGGCGCTGAAACACATGGCAGGCGGTGTGCCGACCCCCCGGCAGGCCAGACTTGCCCGCATCACCACCCCGCAAGGCGAGCCGCTTGATCAGGGGCTGGTGCTGTTTTTCAAAGCCCCGCATTCGGCAACCGGGGAAGATGCGGCGGAGTTTCATCTCCATGGCAGCCCTGTGCTTGGCCGCCGCGTTATGCTGGCGCTCGAAACCCTGCCGCGGTTCCGCCTCGCCGAGCCAGGCGAGTTCACCCGCCGCGGCTTTCTCAACGGCAAGCTTGATCTCGACCAGGTCGAGGCTATCGGCGACATGATTGATGCCGATACCGACCAGCAGCATCGTCAGGCGATGAGCCAGCTCGATGGTGATCTCGGGCGGCAGACGGAAACCTGGCGGCAGACGATCATCAGCCTTTCAGCACGGCTTGAAGCGCTGATCGATTTTGCCGATGAAGCGCTGCCTGACGGCCTTGAAGCCGAGATCAAGGCGGGTCTTGGCAGGTTGCAGGCTGATCTTGATAAGGCCCTGGCGGCATCACGGGGTGGGATTCTGAACCGTGACGGTCTCAGCGTGGCCCTGATCGGGGAGCCCAATGCCGGCAAATCCACCCTGCTCAACCTGCTGGCGGGGGATGATCGGGCGATTGTCTCACCCGAAGCAGGGACCACCCGTGATCTCGTTGAGGTCGGGCTTGATGTCGATGGTGTTGCTGTCCGGCTCACCGATACGGCCGGTATCCGGGAGGGGACAGGGTCGATCGAAGGCGAAGGCATCCGCCGGGCCCTTGATCGGGCTGCCGCCGCGGCGATCGTGCTCGTCCTCATCCCTGCTGATCACCCGGATCCGCTGGCCTGCTGGCAGGCGCTTTCATCGCGGATCAAGGCCGCCCGGGCGGTTGAGGCTGGTTCACCACCACCGGAGATGATCCCTGTCCTGACCAAGGCTGATTGCGCAAAAGGCGGTGTTTTGCCGGAATGGCTGCAGGTCTCGGCGGTAACCGGTGATGGCCTCGACGGTCTTGACCGGCTGCTGAAAGACCGTATCGCAAGCCTTGTCCCGCCGCCGGAACCGGCGATGCTGACACGGATTCGCCACCAGACGGCTGTCACCACTGCCCGTGATGCCCTCGACCGGGCGCTTGACCAGCCGCTGATGACAGCCCCGGAACTGATGGCAGAAGATCTGCGTCTTGCCGCCACG
>JBMHCY010000076.1:0-11352 GCA_049889655.1 Puniceispirillales bacterium (SeqCode) | reverse complement strand
GATATCTTTGATATTTTCGCCCAGGAATACATTGACCAGAACGGGCCTTTCGCGCTGGTGGCCTTTGACAGCCACAAACCCGACAGCAACAGCGAGACTGAGGAAATCACCGCCACGATCCGCCACAGGGGCGAAGAGGTGCAGTTCACCGCCCGGGGCAACGGGCCGATCTCAGCTTTTGTTGACGGAATGCGGGAGACTTTCGGGCTTGAGTTCAGGCTGGCTGATTTTGGCCAGAACACCCGCAGCGCGACCTCAAAGGCCGAGGCGGCGGCATATGTCGAGTTGCACGTGCCCGATGAAAACGGCCGCAGCGTTTTCGGCGCCGGGATCGATACCTCGATCACCAAGGCCCCGATCAAGGCCGTTGTCTCCGCACTCAACCGGATTTAGGGGAAATCACCCCCGCAGGACGCCGCCGCAGTGTTTTTCAACCGCGGCGATGATCGCGGCGGAGATGGTCTCGATCTCGTCTTCGGTCAGGGTTGCCTTGACCGGCTGCAGGGTCACGGCCACGGCCAGTGATTTGTGGCCGTCGTCGATCCCCTTGCCGGCATAGACATCAAACACCGCCGCATCGCTGAGCAGCGGCTTGCCCGCCCCGCGGATCGCCCGCAGCAGTTGCTCGGCGGTGATCTCGTCACGGATGATGAAGGCGAAATCACGCTGAACCGGTTGCAATGGCGGCAGTTCCGCCAGCGGCCGGGCCGGGCCCTTGGCCTTGGGCAGGGCCACATCTTCCAGCACAACCTCAAAACCGGCGGCCGGACCGCGCAGATCAAATGCCTCGAGTACCGCCGGGTGGATCGCCCCGAAATGCGCCAGCACCCGACGCCCCTGACAGAGCGCGCCGGATTGACCGGGATGGTACCAGTCCGGGGCTTCGGTCGATGTCTGCAGGCTCGCCGTATTGACCCCGAGGGCGGCCAGAACCGCGATCGCATCCGCCTTGGCATCGGCCCAGTCAACCGCACGGGCGGTTGCGTGCCATTCGCGGGGGGTTGTCATCCCGTGGCGGAGCCCGGTGGCGTGGGTGCGCTGATCTTCGGCCGCATCACCCGGGAAAACCGGGCCGACTTCGAACATGGCGGCGTCGGTCTCGCCACGGGCCGCATTGCGCCCCATCGCTGCCAGCAGGTTCGGCATGATCGAGGGCCGCATGGTATCAAGATCGGTGCTGATCGGGTTGACCAGGCGCAGGCTTTCCGCCCCGCCGTCAAACCGTGCCGCGGTGGCGTGATCGAGGAAGGAAAAGGTCACCGCTTCCATCATCCCGCGCTGGGCCAGCAGGCGGCGCAGGGTATGCGGGCGCTTGCCAGCGGCATCAACCGCCGGAGCCGCCACCACCGAAAGCCGCGGCAGGGAGACTTCGGGGATCGTGTCATAGCCGTTGATCCGCACCAGTTCCTCGACCAGGTCAGCCGCACCGTCAATATCACCGCGCCATGGCGGCGGAGCCACCTGCCAGGGGGTCTTGCCGGCATCAATCTCAAAGCCCAGATCGGTGAGAATTCGCTGCTGGTCTTCGGGGCTGATCTCAACTGCTGTCAGTTGCTTGACCCGGGCCGGATCAAACGCGATTGTCCGCTGCCAGTCAGCACCGGGGCCGGCCAGCGTGGTGGCCGAAACAGACCCGCCGCAGATCTCCTGCACCAGGGCGGCGACGTGATCCATCAGCGTATCCGGCGAGGTGACATCAAGCCCCCGTTCAAAACGGAACCGGGCATCGGAATGGATATTGAGCCTGCGCCCGGTTGTCGCCACCGAGATCGGATCAAAAATCGCCATCTCGAGGAACATCGCGGTTGTCTCATCGGTGACGCCGGTACGCTGGCCGCCCATAATCCCAGCCAGATCATCCGCACCATCGGCATCGGCGATCACCAGCATGGTGCTGTCGAGCGTATAGGTCTTTTCATTGAGCGCCTCGACCTCCTCGCCGTCACGGGCAAGGCGAATGGTGAGCGTATCACCCTTGATGCGGTCAATATCGTAGGCGTGCAGCGGTCGGCCGAGGTCAATCATCACGTAGTTGGTGATATCGACAAGCGCCGAGATGGGACGCTGGCCCACGGCATTGAGACGCTGCTGCATCCAGCGCGGGGCCGGGCCATTGCTGACGCCGGTGAAACTGCGCCCGGCAACACGCGGCACCAGATGCGCCTGTTCTTTCGGCAGATCAATCGCCCAGGATACGCGGCTTTCCCCTTCGGCCTTGATGCGGGTCTCGGCCAGCGGCTTGAGCCGTCCGAGCCCTGCCGCGGCGAGATCACGCGCCACCCCGCGAACACCGAGGCAATCAGCCCGGTTCGGGGTGATGGCAATCTCGATCACCGGATCATCAAGCCCGGCCCAGGGGGCAAAGGCTTCCCCCACCGGAGCATTTTCATCAAGTTCGATGATCCCGTCATGTTCATCGGAGAGCATCATCTCCCGTTCGGAACACATCATGCCATTTGAAGTGACACCACGAATCTCCGCCTGGGAGAGCGTGAGATCAATCCCCGGGACATAAGCCCCCACCGGGGCAAACACACCGACAAGCCCTGCCCGGGCATTCGGTGCCCCGCAGACAACCTCGAGCGTTTCAGAACCGGTATCGACCTGGCAGACCTTGAGTTTATCGGCTTCCGGATGCTTTTCAGCGGCGACAATGCGGGCGATGGTGAACGGCTTCAGGCTCTCGCCCTTGTCTTCGACACCTTCAACCTCAAGCCCGAGCATCGACAGATGGTCGATCACCGTCGCCATATCGGCGTCAGTCTCGAGATGGTCTTTGAGCCAGTTCCAGGTGAATTTCATGGCAGCCCCCTCAAGCCCCGAGGCCAAGATGGATGGATGGCGGGTCGAAGGGCAGGAAGCCGTAATGACGCATCCAGCGCAGATCGCTGTCATAGAACGGGCGCAGGTCGGGAATACCGTATTTCAGCATGGTCATGCGTTCGAGCCCCATGCCGAAAGCAAAGCCCTGATATTCGTTCGGATCAATACCGCAGTTTTCAAGCACCCGCGGGTTAACCATGCCGCTGCCCAGAATCTCCAGCCAATCATCACCAGCCCCGATCTTGAGCCCGCCACCGGAACGACTGCAGCCGATATCAACCTCGGCAGAAGGTTCCGTGAACGGGAAATAGGATGCCCGGAAACGTACCGGCAGATCATCGACCCCGAAAAAGGCACGGCAGAACTCGATCAGACAGCCTTTCAGATGCCCCATATGGATATCCTTGCCAATGACCAGCCCTTCGCATTGGTGGAACATCGGCGAATGGGTGGCATCGTGGTCCGAACGGTAGGTCCGCCCCGGCGCGATAATGCGGATTGGCGGTTCGATTTTTTCCATCGTCCTGATCTGAACCGGCGAGGTGTGGGTCCGCAGCACCTTGCGGCGGCCTTCGGCATCAGGGGTCAGGTAGAAGGTATCGTGTTCCTGCCGGGCGGGGTGTTCTTCAGGAATATTGAGGGCGGTGAAGTTATAGAAATCGGTTTCGATATCCGGCCCTTCGGCGACGGTGAAACCCATTTCGGCAAAAATCGCCGTGACTTCTTCCAGCGTCCGGGAAAGCGGATGAATTCGGCCTTCGGCTTCAGGGCGGGGGCTGAGGCTGACATCGACCTTTTCATCGGCGAGACGCGCATCAAGGGCAGCCCGAGCCAGATCAGCCTTGCGGCTTTCAATGGCGGCCGCCACCGTATCCTTGAGCTGGTTGAGGGCCTGACCGGCTTCACGCCGGGCCTCGCCCTCAAGTTGACCAAGTTCACGCATGGCCAGCGAAATGCTGCCCTTCTTGCCGAGACTGTCAATACGGATCACCTCAAGATCATCGAGGCTTGAAGCAGCCTCGATCCGCTTGAGGATTTCAGATTGCAGCGCGGAAGGATCTATCGCGGCCATGGCAGCCTCCCTTAGCGGGAAGCTGCGCTGCGCGCCTGATCAACGATAGTGGCGAATGCCTGAGGTTCACGGACAGCCAGATCAGCCAGCATCTTGCGGTCGATCTCGATCCCGGCCAGTTTGACCCCGTTCATGAACTGCGAATAGGTCATGCCGTGGAGCCGGACAGCCGCGTTGATCCGCTGGATCCACAGGGCGCGCATTTCACGCTTGCGGACACGGCGGTCACGGTAAGCGTATTGGCGGGCTTTGTCGACAGCCTGCTTGGCAACGCGGTAGATGTTCTTGCGGCGGCCATAATAGCCCTTGGCAGCCTTGATGACCTTGTCGTGACGGGCCTTGGCGGTTGTCCCGGAAGTTACTCGTGCCATGGTTCAAATCTCCTTAGGCGTAGGGAAGGAAACGCTTGACGATACGGGCATCAGCATCACTCAGGATCATGGTGCCGCGCGCCTGGCGCTTCATCTTCTGGGAACGACGACGGAGATTGTGGCTGAGGAACGCGGGGTTGCCACGAACCTTGCCGGAAGCGGTGAGACGAAAACGCTTTTTCGCCCCGCTTTTGGTTTTCATTTTGGGCATTTCATCCTCACTTCTTACAAAGGGTTTGCCTTGCGGCGATAAACCGGTCAGGCAGCCCATGTGAGCCTGAACGCGGCGAGATTGGGTCTTATACAATCCCCTGCCCTGCTTTGCAAGCCCCTGCACCGCTTTACAGCAACGGAAAAGCCTGCCCCCGGGGCAGCAGCAAGAGATGATGGGTTGGGGTTGGGATAAGGCCGAGGTCAGGCTGAGGTCAGGCCGGCGCCAGCACCATGACCATCTGACGGCCTTCCATTTTGGGCATGGCTTCAACCCGGGTGCTTTCTTCCATTTCCTCGCGGACACGTTGGAGGACCTGGGCACCGAGTTCCTGGTGGGCCATCTCGCGGCCGCGGAACCGCAAGGTCACCTTGACCTTGTCACCGGCATCGATGAATTTGCGGACATTCTTCATCTTCACCTGGTAGTCATGCTCATCAATATTGGGACGGAGCTTGATTTCCTTGACGTCGACAACCTTCTGCTTTTTGCGGGCTTCATTGGCACGTTTCTGGGCTTCGTATTTGAATTTACCGTAATCCAGGATCTTGCAGACGGGCGGGTCAACATTCGGCTGAACTTCAACCAGATCGAGACCGACCTGATCAGCACGGCGAATAGCATCATCCACGGAGATGATACCGAGCTGCTCACCATTTTCATCAATACAACGGATACGGGGGGCGGTAATGGCGCCGTTAACACGGGGGCCGGAACGCGCGGGTGGGGCCTTGAGGGTGCCTGAAGGTGGTCGGGCTATGGAACTTTCTCCTGTCTTGCAGTTTCTGTTGCGTTATTCGGCCGCCGCTTTGGCCAGGTCTGGCGGCTGAATTTCTTTGCCCAGTGTATTCACGGCATCATAAAGGGCAAGTATTTCTTGCTTTTCGCTGCCAAGGCGGCGCAGGGCGACTGTTTCGGCCTCTTCCTCACGGCCACCGACAGCGATGATATAGGGCACTTTCGCCACCGAGTGTTCACGCACCTTGTAGCTGATCTTTTCATTCCTGAGATCGGATTCAACCCGCAGCCCGGCTGCGGCGAGGGCATCGACGACCCGGCGGGCATAACCGTTGGCGCTTTCAGTGATGGGCGCAACAACGCATTGTACCGGGGCAAGCCATGGCGGCATCCGTCCGGCATGCTCCTCGATGAGAATCCCGATCCAGCGTTCCAGCGAACCCAGAATGGCGCGATGCAGCATCACCGGACGCTGGCGATTGCCATCTTCGGAAACATATTCGGCATCGAGCCTGTCCGGCAGGACGAAATCAACCTGCAGGGTACCGCACTGCCAATCCCGGCCAATCGCATCGCGCAGGACGAATTCCAGTTTCGGGCCGTAAAACGCCCCTTCCCCGGGGTTGAGCGTGGTTTCCAGCCCGGCGGCTTCAGTGGCTTCACGGAGCGCCGCCTCGGCACGGTCCCAGGTCGCATCGTCACCGGCACGAACCTCAGGCCTGTCTGAAAACTTGACGCGGACATCCTCAAACCCGAAATCACGGTAGATATCCAGCAGCAGATGACAGAAGGAAACAGATTCAGCGTTGATCTGATCTTCGGTACAGAAGATATGGGCATCATCCTGGGTAAACGCCCGGACGCGCATGATGCCGTGCAACGCCCCCGAGGGCTCATTGCGGTGGCAGGACCCAAATTCAGCCATGCGGATGGGCAGATCACGATAGGAGGTGATCCCCTGACGGTAAATCTGGACATGACCGGGGCAGTTCATCGGCTTAAGCGCAAGGGTACGGTCATCTTCCGATTGGGCGGTGAACATATTCTCGCGGAACTTCTCCCAGTGGCCGGAGGCTTCCCAGAGATTGCGATCCACCAGCTGCGGGGTCTTGACCTCCTGATACCCGGCGGCATCAAGACGGCGGCGCATATAGGTTTCGATCTCACGATAGAGAACCCAGCCTTTCGGATGCCAGAACACGGAACCGGCAGCTTCTTCCTGCATATGGAAAAGATCGAGTGCCTTGCCAAGCTTGCGGTGATCACGCTTTTCGGCCTCTTCCAGCATGGTCAGATAGGCTTTGAGATCCTTTTCGGTGTGGAAGGCTGTCCCATAGATGCGCTGCAGCATCGGCCGGTTGGAATCCCCCCGCCAATAGGCCCCGGCCACCTTCATCAGTTTGAATGCGTGACCGAGATGGCCGGTTGTCGGCATATGCGGGCCGCGGCAGAGATCGATGAAATCACCCTGGCGGTAAAAGGTCACAGTTTCATCGGCAGGGATGGCATCGACCAGCTCCACCTTGAAGGGCTCATTGTTTTCTTTGTAGAAGGCGACCGCCTGATCACGGGTCCAGACTTCCCTTGTGATGCTTTCCTTGCGATCGACGATCTCATGCATCCGCTGTTCGATGGCATCCAGATCATCGGTGGAAAAAGGCGTTTCGCGATGAAAATCGTAATAGAACCCGTTGTCGATGGACGGGCCGATGGTTACCTGGGTTTCGGGGTAAAGTTCGAGCACCGCCTCGGCCATCACATGGGCCGCATCATGGCGCAGCAGGGCCAGCGAATCTTCATCCCGGGCGGTGACAATCGAGAGCGCCGCATCCTCAGTGATATCGAGATCAAGGTCGATCATCTGATCACCCATGCGGGCAGCAAGGGCGGCCTTGGCAAGGCCGGGGCCGATATCGGCTGCAACGGTGGCGGCGGTGACCGCGTTATCATAAATTTTCTGCGTCCCGTCGGGCAAGGTTATGACAGGCATGGTTTTCCCTCGTGCTGGGCTGATCGTCTCATCGGTTGCACGGATATTCCGGCATTTCGGTTTGTAATGTGTTCATGGCATTTCTGCAAGGCAAAGAAGGCTTTTGGGGGGACGATCATTTCAGCAGATCGGCATAGACGGCGATCGTATCAGCGCACATCCGCGTTGTGGTAAAGCGGCTCTGCACCATTTTGCGGGCCTCGGCACTGAGTTTCTTTCTCGCTGCAGTTTTCAGCCCCAGGGCTTTGCGCAGGCATGCCGCAAGAGACAGCACCTCCACCGGCTCGGCAAGCCAGCCTGTCACCCCGTCGATGATGCTCTCGCGGGCACCGCCATGGTTGAACGCCACCACCGGGCAGCCCATGGCCGAAGCTTCGATCGCCACCCGGCCGAACGGTTCCGGCGTCAGCGACGGCATCGCCACCACATCCGCCAGCATCAGCATGGCCGCCATGTCATCGACACTTTCACAAAGCCGCACACGGCTGGTCATGTTGACCTTCTCAATGGTAGAGATCAGCCCTTTCTGGAATTCGGGACTGCCGTCAAGCGCCCCCACAAGCAGGATCATGAAATGCTCGTCGGTGATATGCGCTGCTGCCTCGATAAGCACGTGCGCCCCCTTCCATACTGTCGGCCGTGCCGGCAGAACGATGATCGGGATATCATCCGGTGCAGCAAGTTTTTCAGCCATGCGGATCACCCGCTGGGCAGTCACCTTATCCGGCGAGAAGACATCGGTATCAACACCGCGATGGATGATCTTCATCTTCTCCCGCATCTGGGGGAAGACATCGACCACCTGCTGATGGATATGGTTTGAAATCGCAATCACCCGATCGCTTTTCAGCAACTTGCCGTTATAGACATTCTTGAGCGGGTTTTCGCGGCGGAACCGGCCGTGGATCGTGGTGACAACAGGGATTCCCAGCGACCGCGCAGCGGGCATGGCGATCCAGGCCGGGGCCCGCGACCGGATATGCACCAGATCAGCTCCGGTCAGTTTGAGTATCTGCCGCACCTTGCGCCTGATCCCCGGCCATTTCAGCGGGTTCTTGCTGTGCACCGGCAGGTTGTAATGTTCGCCGCCGACCCGTTGCAGCCGTGCGACCAGTGCGCCGCCATGGCTGATGACGATCGCCCGGCCTCCGGCAGCGGTGATGGCAGCAGCCATTTCGATCGTGCCGCGCTCAACCCCGCCTTTTTCAAGCTCAGGCAGAATCTGGACGATGACCTTGCCCGACAACTGACTGGACCGTTCCAGGGGAGGGCTGATCGATGATTGAAAGGTGGTTGCCACGAAATGCTCTTTGGTCTTAGACTTGTTCTGCAAAGGGAGGGATTCCCGGCATCACCGGCCTTGTATTTCTTCTTTTTATACGCAATCACGGGCAATCGCGAAACAAGAAAACCGCCACGATACGAAAGATGCAACCCGAACACCCCATCCAGTACCTCGAAACTGAACACGGCTCCCGCCTTGCCTGGACGGGTGCTGAAATTCCGGGCAAGCCGACATTGGTGTTTCTGCCCGGGCATGGTTCGGATATGGACGGGACCAAAGCCCTGGCGACCGCCGAATGGGCCGAGGCCAACGGGTTCGGCATGATCCGATTTGATTATGCCGGCCATGGCCGGTCTGACGGGGCCTTTCTCGACGGAACAATCGGCCTCTGGAAACAGGATTGCCTCGCGGTGATAGACCAGCTGACAACGGGCGCGGTGATTCTCATCGGCTCATCACTGGGGGGCTGGCTGATGATGCTGGTGGCACATGAACGGCCGACGCGCATGGCCGGGCTGATCGGTATCGCTGCCGCCCCGGATTTCACCGAAGACCTGATCTGGCAGACGCTCACCCCGGAACAGCAAGAGGCGATGAAAGCCTCGGGGCAGATCGCCCTGCCCAACCCCTATGCCCCTGAGGATGTGATCTACACCTATCGTCTGGTGGAAGACGGCCGCGAGCATCAGGTGCTGACACGTCCGATCCGGCTCACCTGCCCGGTGCGGCTCCTGCACGGGGGCGAGGATGAGGAAGTCCCGGTCGAGACAGCGGAAAAACTCGCCGCCGTCATCACCAGCCCTGATCTGGAAGTGATCATCGATGCTGAGGCCGGACACCGGTTCTCCGAGCCGGATCAGATCGATCTGCTGATGTCGTGCCTTGATGCGATCACCCGCAAGATCGGCTAGAAATCCAGATCAGTATAATGCGCGGGCGGGGTCAGGCCGCTGACAGTATCGGCCAGCAGCGGCCGGAAGGACGGCCGGGATTTGATCCGGGCATACCAGTTTTTCACCTCGGGCACGCTATCCCAGTGCATATCGCCCATGAAATCGATCACTGACAGCGACGCCGCGGCATGGAGATCAGCCAGTGAAATCTTGGGCCCGGCAAGCCATTTGCGGCGCTCCGTCAGGTGATTGAGGTATTCCAGATGGGCGTTCAGATTGGATAATGCTGTCCGGATCACAGTGCTCGACGGAACACCATCATCGGTCAGGCGGCGGAGCCATTTCTCGCGCAGGATCGGGCTGACAACCTCACGTTCGAACTTGCCCTGGAACCAGTCGATAAGACGGCGGGCTTCGGCGCGGGCTGCCGGTGGGCCGGGCAGCAGCGATGTTTCGGGCATGGTATCCTCGAAATATTCAGCAATCGGCCAGACCCCGGCCAGCACCGTGCCATCATCTTCCACCAGCACAGGCACTGTCCCGGCAGGGTTGATCGCCAGGAACCCCCGCGGGCGTTCCCACCAGGGTTCAAGTTTCTGCAAGGCATCAAGTTTCTTTTCGGCCAGCATAAGCCGGCAGAAACGGGAACCTGAAGAAAGCCAGTGATGGTGCAGAACGCGCATGATGTTACAAATCGGTCTTGATCAGGCCGGCCGCACCATCCATGGCCGTTCCGGCATCTGATCAAGACTATTCCCCGAAACGGCAATCAGATGCAAGCGTTCTTCTTCAATCGGCGCCGGAAGATCGAGATCGGCCTGCTGCAATTTGCTGAAGCCGAGTTTCGGGTAGTAATCACGTTCACCGGAAACAAAGCACCAGTGCCAGCCTTCTTCCGACCGGGCCCGCTCGAGGCTTTCGAGGACAAGCTGGCGGCCAATCCCCTGCCCCCGCAATGCTGGATCAACGGCCAGCGGCCCCAGCAACAGCGACGGCTCACCGGCAATGGTGATCGGCCAGTAGCGGATCGAGCCGAGCAAAGCCCCGGGGTTATCTGCATCTTCAGCCACAAGACAAAGCGAAGAAACAGGCGCCCCTGCGCGCAGTGACCAGATATTGCGTCTGGTATGGCTGGCCGCGAACCCGAGTTTCAGCAGCCGCCCTATTTCCGCCGCATCTTCCGGTCTTTCCTGTCTGATGGCAACCATGGGTCCGTATCAGGCTGTGGCAGAGCCACCATCCTCGATCTGAACGGGGTGTTCGAGCTTCGAGACGATCTCATGGGGGACAGCGTGCCAGAATTTCGGCAGGTGACGTTGCCAATCAGCCAGCAGCCGGGCCGCCAGCGGCGAATCCGTATGCTGGTGATGAGCCTCGATCAGGGTTTTCAGATAATCCGCCCAATGATCAGTCTCGATCCGATAAAGCCCGAGGGTTTCCGGATTGATCCGGCTTTCCAGGGTATCATTTTCATCAAGAACAAAGGTCATCCCGCCGGTCATCCCGGCCCCGAAGTTATTGCCGACATCACCAAGGATCACAACAACGCCGCCGGTCATGTATTCACAGCCGTTCGAGCCGCAGCCTTCGACAACCGCCGTCGCCCCGGAATTCCGCACCGCCAGCCTCTCACCGGCCTGCCCGGCGGCAAACAGCGCACCGGAGGTCGCCCCGTAGAGCACAGTGTTGCCGATGATCGTGTTGTCCTGCGGGACAAGCGGCGAGGCCGCCATCTTGCGCAGGGTGATGAGCCCTCCGGAAAGTCCCTTGCCGACGTAATCATTGGCATCGCCGAGCACTTCGAGTTTCAGCCCCTGCACCGCAAATGCGCCGAGCGACTGGCCTGCCGAGCCGCGCAGCCGCACAGTGATGGTGGCTTCCTTGAGGCCGGTCATCCCGAAGCGGCGGGTGATATGCGAGGACAGCCGCGAGCCGATCGCCCGCTGGGTGTTTTCGACATTGTACGACA
>JBMHCY010000075.1:0-4405 GCA_049889655.1 Puniceispirillales bacterium (SeqCode) | reverse complement strand
CTGCTCCCCGGCGGGCGGCTTTCGGGCTCGATCCTGACAATCGAGCTTGAGGCCCCGATCAGTTGGGCTGATTTCCAGGCGGAATGGCTCACCGGTGATGCCTTTGACAGCGAGATGCTGATCTTCAAGGCCAATGCCGATGGCAAAGCCGCCCTTGCCGACCTGCTCGGGCTCAGCGTTGAGGCGGATGTCAGCCGCAGTGTCGCCATGGGGTCGGCGGATGCTGACACCATCACCATCGATGATGACAGCGGCGACTGGGTTATCCAGGCCGGGGCAAGGGATGATACGATCAGCCTCTCGAACGGGGCCGAGGAAGTCATCTACCGTCTCGCCCATGATGGCAGTGCCTTCACCGGCAACGACGGCAGGGATACGATCACCGGTTTTGACCCGGCGGCGGATCTGCTGCATTTCGTTGATACCGATGCCAGTGGCGATGCGCTGACCCTGACCACTATGGTCGAGGCTCTTGATGGTGTTTCGGTTTCATTTGATACGGCAAATACTGTCATCGGTGTTGATCTGACGGTGGGAGCTGAGACGCTCAGCATCACCTTCGATACTGCGGTGGCGCTGGATATCACTCCAGAGAATGCTCACTTCAGTGATGGCTCAGCACCGGATGGCACGCCGGGGACGGAGGAACTGGTCGAGGCCCAGTGGGGCGCGTATCTCACCGATATCTTCGAGGATGGCGTGGCTGTCAGCGAAACCCTGCCGGTGGAACTGCTCTAGGGCAGGGGGGATTTATCAGCCGAGGGCGCGACAGGCCGCGATGATCCGCTGCCAGGCGTCCCCGGCCTCCGCTGCCAGATGGCGGGCCCTGAGAAACCCGTGGGGCAGACCCGGGGCCACAAAGCACGAGACCGGCACACCTGCCGCTTCCAGCCGTGCTGCATAAAGCGGGCCATCATCCGCCAGCGGGTCAAGCCCCGCCGCAATGATCCTTGTCTCGGGCTGGGCTGACAAATCAGCCAGTGCCAGCGGTTCAACCGGCTCCCCCGGGGCCGGGGCTGTGCCACGATACGACGCCCAGTAAAAGCCGATAGCCTCAGCCGAAAGCAGCGGGGCGTTCGCGTGTCTGCGGTAACTTTCGGCATCCATGGGTGCCCCCAGCATCGGGTAGATCAGCACCTGCCCGCAGACAAGGGCGGGGTCATCGGCTGTCACCATCGCCGCAAGCCAGCCGCCGGCGCTATCCCCCACCGTGATGATCGGCCGGTCGCTTTCTGCCAGCAGCCCGTCACGGACAGCCAGGCCATCGTCGAGGGCTGCCGGATGGAGGTGTTCCGGGGCAAGCCTGTAATCCACCGCCACCAGCTGCATCCCGGTGGCGGCGGCAAGATCAGCACAGATGCTGTCATGTGTCTCGAGACTGCCGACGACAAAACCGCCACCATGAAAATAGAGAAGCCGGGCCGTCGCCGCATCGGGAGGTGTGTACTGCCTTACCCTGACGCCATTGATGACAGTGTCTTCCACGGTCAGCCCGGGGGGGTGATCATAGCGGAAATGGTCACACAGGGCCTCAAACTGGCGGCGTTGACCTTCGATATCGAGTGCTGCTGTTTCCAATGCCGCGAAAGTCTCGCTGGTGCGGATAAAGGCGGCGGTATCGGCGGCAATCAGAGGTTTTTTTTCCATGCCATCGAGACTAGCGGAGAAATCGCTGGCGGAAAAGGGTCGAAAGCGCAAACATCGCCGCCAGCGTGCAGACGATCAACGGGCCCGTGGGGGCATCGGTTTCAAGCGAAATGCTGATCCCACCCAGCACCGCGATCACCCCCGTTGCGGCTGCCAGCACCGCCATCCGTTCCGGTGACGGCGCAAAAAGCCGGGCGGTGGCTGCCGGGATGATCAGCATCGATGTGATCAGCAAGACCCCCACCATCCGCACCGAGGCGGCGACAACAATCGTCATCATCGCGAGAAACAGGATTTTCATCATCATCGTCGAAACGCCCTCGGCGCGCGCGAGGTCGGGGCTCAGCGTCATCAGCACAAGCGGGCTCCAGTAACGTGCCAGCACCGCCATGATCACCGCCCCGCCAGCATAGAGAAAGATGATCTCCCGCGTTGTGACCGTCAAAATATCGCCAAACAGGAAGGCGTGCAGATCAACCGGCACATCCTGAAAGCTGATGATCACCACTGCGGTCGACAGCGCGCCATGGGCGAGAATCCCCAGCAGCGTATCTGTCGCCAGCATACCGCGGTGCTCAAGCCAGAAGAGCAGGGCGGCGAACAGCACGCTCACCGCGACGATGCCGATTGAAATCCCGATCCCGAGACTGATCCCCAGGGCAACACCGAGCAGCGCACTATGCGCCAGTGAATCCCCAAAATAGGCCATCCGCCGCCAGACAACGAAACAGCCGGTCATGCCGGTGATCAGCGCAATCCCGACCCCGGCAATGATCGCTTTGATGAGAAACCCGTCAAGCATGGCTGTGGTCTCCGTGATCATGATTATGGTGGTGATCGTGGTGATGCTGATAGACCGCCATCATCCGGGCCATATCATCCCCGAACAACTGAATGAATTCCGGGTCGCGAGCGACGGCAGTCGGCTCCCCGGAACAGCAGATGTGATGGTAGAGACAGATCACCTGCCGTGTCGAGGCCATCACCATATGCAGATCGTGGGAGACCATGACAATGGCGATGCCGCGTTCCTGATGGATCTTTTCAAGCTGGGCGTAGAACTGCAGCTGCCCGGAGATATCGAGGTTTTGCGCCGGTTCATCGAGGATGATCGCATCGGGGGTCGTCATCAGGCAGCGGCTCAGCAGCACGCGCTGCCATTCACCGCCGGAAAGCCCGTGCAGCGGCCGTGCCAGCAGCGGGGTAATGCCTGTCTCCTCGGCGGTGGCGGCGAGATGCGGAACGCCGTCCTTGTTATTAAGCCGCAGGAAGTGATCCACCGTCATCGGCATACTCGGTTCGACCTGCATCCGCTGGGGAATGTAACGCAGGTTCAGCCCGGGGCGACGGCGCAACGTGCCGCTGGTGGGGCTGACAAGCCCAGCCAGGCATTTCAGGAGCGTCGTCTTGCCGGCACCGTTGGGGCCGACAATGGTGATGAAATCATGCGGCATCAGGCTAACGGAAACCTGATCAAGAACCACGCTGTCCTGATAGCGGACAGTCAGGTTTTCAGCATCAAGAAGCGGGGTTTGCGGGGTCATGGTTCTGGCAATCCGAGCACAGGCCGGTTATCTCAAGGGTGGTGGTCGTGGCGCTGAAGTTGCGCTCGCGGCCGACATGGCGTATCGCCTCGGCCAGGGTCGGGGTGCAGCATTCTTCGGCCAGCCCGCAGCCCTCACAGAGCAGGAAATAGCAATCCTCATGGTGGCGGGGGTGGCTGCAGCCGATATAGGCGTTGATGCTGTCAAGCCGGTGGATAAGCCCGTTTTCACGCAGGAAATCAAGCGCCCGGTAAACAGTCGGCGGCTGGGCAGGGGAGGCACCGTCGCGCGGCAGTTTGGCCATCAGATCATAGGCCTTGACAGGCTGGTGGCTCTCCCAGACCAGTGCCAGTACCCGCCGCCTCAGCTCTGTCAGCCGCAATCCGGCCTCGGCGCAATGCTGCTCAGCCGCTTCAAGTGCCGCCTGGCGGCACGATTGATGATCAGCACAATGAATCATGAAAATAGCCTTTGACAATTGTTATGTTATATTATAACAAAAATGAAGAGGCTGCAAGCCTCTACTGATTTTTCCTGAAAAGGGGCATCCCATGAAACGCCATCTGCTTCCGCTGATCACGATCCTGATGCTTGGGTTTGCGCCAGTTGTCGCCCAGGCCAAAACGGTGGCGGTGTCAATGAAACCGCTCCACAGCCTTGTTGCGATGGTCATGGAAGGGGTGGGAACGCCAGAACTGCTAATCACCGGAACCCCGCATGGCGGCCACCTGAAGCCCTCGCAGATGCGGCTCATCAGCCGTGCTGACCGGATCTTCATGGTCCACGGGGCCCTGGAAACCCTGCTGCAAAAGCCCGTGGCGGAAAAAGAGGGTGTTATTGCTCTCATTGACACACCGGGAATGACGATCCTCGAGTTGCGGCTCGGTCTCGATACCCATGACGATCACGCCGGGGAAGGCCATGACGACCATCATGACGATCATGCCGGGGAAGGTCATGATGATCATGACGACCACCATGATGATGATCATGAGGCTCATGAGGCCCATCACCACGTCCATCTGGACAGCCGTGATATGCATATCTGGCTTGATCCCGGCAACGCCATCACGATGATCGACCGTATCCGCGATGAGCTGCTGGCGGTCTATCCGGATCAGGCCGAACGGCTCAACGACAATGCCGAGCGGTCTCGCATGATGTTGCAGCAGCTTAATGATCAGATTGCCGCTGATTTAGCCTCTATTGAGGAT
>JBMHCY010000074.1:0-14301 GCA_049889655.1 Puniceispirillales bacterium (SeqCode) | reverse complement strand
CGTGTAGATCGAGGTGGTGGAAAACGGATTGCCCCCGACCAGCAGCGGGTGGATCGAAAACGCCTGCCGCAGCAGCGGATGCTTGATATGGCTGTTCACCAGCTGGGCAACGGTCATGTAACTCTTCAGTTTCAGCAGTGCCGGGATCTGCTTCAGCATGGTGGTAAACCGAGTGAAGGGCTGGTCGGCCAGTTTTTCAAAGCCGATATCGAAAATCTCTTTAGAGACTTTCAGCAGTTTTGCGTATCCGGCCTTGTCCTCCGGTGAGAACCTCTCGATCTCGGCCATCGTGTCCTCGACCGTGGCGCGGTAATCGAATTCTTCACCGCCATCAAAGTAGAACCGGTACCAGGGGTCGAGCGGTCGAAACTCGATATGGTCTTCCCGCTTTTCGCCAAACAGTTCAAACAACTCATCGAACAGAAACGGGGCGGTCACGACGGTCGGCCCGGCATCATGGCGAAAGCCGCCGCGTTCAAACACCTGAGCCCGGCCACCGATCGCCTCAAGGCGGTCAACCAGCGTCACCTGATAGCCGCGGGCGCGCATCCTGAGGGCGGCGGCAATTCCGCCGAAACCGGCACCGATCACCAGTGCCTTCAAGCCGTTGTCTTTGGGTGTTGTTGTCATTCTTCGGTTCCAGCCCTAGCGCGGGGAGGGGGTTATTCAGCGGCGTGTTCCATCGACTGGGCACAAATCCGGGCCAGAAGATGCTGGATCGGCATGACCACCGGGCTCAGGCTGTCGGGGATATCCGCGGCCCGGCTTTCGGCGCTTGCCAGCATATTCTTCATCCGGTCGATTGTCGTATCGAGGGCTGCCGAGCCCAGAATGCGCTGATGCCAGTCCTGAGCCCCCTTATGGTCGCCGGAAACAAGCCAGCGGCCAAATTCAATGGAGGAACCGTTACGCAGGCTTTCCTGATAACAGATGATGACGGCGTTCGGCGCCCGCCGCAGCAGGTCCGATGCCGGGTTGATCGCGCCGTCTTCGCCGATCATGTTGAGAATATCATTGGAAATCTGATAGGCCATGCCGACTGCATTGAAATAGGCGGCAACGGGGCTCACCAGATCATCCCGCCCGGCCAAGAGGGCAATGCCTTCGACCGGGGCAACGAACAGCGGTGCTGTCTTGCCCGCAACGATGGTGCAATAGCGGTCCCAATCCGGGTAATCATCAAGCTCGAATTCCATGGCCTGGCCGATGGTGGTGGCCTTCATCCGGTTGGCGAGAACCGAGACCAGTCGGGGTTCACCGCTCAGCATCGCGGCTTTGGCGGCAAATTCAAAGGAAAGGGCGATCATCCAGTCGCCGAGGGCGAGCGCGGTATCACGCCCGAAAGCCGCCCAGATCGACGGCCGGTCACGGCGCATGGTATCGCCGTCGGAAATATCATCATGAACGAGGGAAGCGTTATGCAGCAATTCGATGGCGGCAGCCCAGGCTTCGGTGGCGCGGGGATCAACACCGAGAGTCTTTCCGGTGGAAATCGCCAGCCCGGCGCGCAGCATCTTGCCGTGATCTTCGAAATGGTGGTGGGCAGCAAGCCCGAGTGTTTCAGCTGTGTCGGGCAGGGCTTGGCTGATCATCTGCCGGACATTATCAAGGCTGTCAGAACTTTGAGGGGTAGCGGCGGCGGCCGATCTTAAACTTTGCACCACGTTATCCATCATTTCCCCCCCAGGCCTTGTCTTAAATCGGGAACAGGTGGCCCCAAATGGAGGCCACCTGAAAAATTGGGATTACTTCGCTTCGGATTCAGCGACAGCAACGCTCCAGATGATCACACCGAAAGCAATTTTGTTCAGAACGTCAGCCAGGTTGTAGATAACGTTCAGGCTTTCCATGGAAGCGGAAGCGGTCATGTAACCGAAGACGTAACCGAGCGGGTAAATTGCCCAACCGATTGTCACAATCCAACGCATGGTGTTGAAGGCGGACTGTACGGAAGCCGGTGCTTCAGCAGCACTCAGTTTGCCGGCTTCACCAGCAAAGATTTCGTACAGTACATAAATCCACCCAGCCATACCGATGACGAAGCCGAGGGTTACGTTGATGTAACCGGCTTCACCGGCATAACCACCGACGAGCATGACCATCGTACCGATGATCAGACGCCAGAAGATACCGGAAGAGACATTGGTGATCGCACGCAGGATCAGGTAGAATTCTACCATCAGCAGCGGCACAGTGATCAGCCAGTCAATGTAACGGTAAACGGTTGGTGTGTCGCCAGTCGCTACCCACACGTCACGCATGTAGAAATAGTGAACAGCAGCAATAAAGGTCACCATACCGGATACGGTAAGGGAAGTTTTCCACTTGGCGGAAACACGGGATGTTTCAAGCCAGAAGAAAGCTGTAGAGGCCAGAAGGGCCATCGAGATAAGCCAGAATGAAATACCAACGAAATCATCCTGTGCAAGGTTTTCTGCAGCAGATGCTACTGCAGGAACCATTGACAGTGCTGCAGCAGGTACTGCAAACGCGGTCAGTTTTTTCAGCATCTTCATCTTAGATACTCCTCAACGTTGAGTTTCGAGTTCGGTGCATTGGTTGCACCTATTGCTAACGAATTATGTCTGAAACGAGGCAAGGCAATCTAAATGACTAATTTTTTTTGAGTTATTAGTTAGAAATTTATTACATAATTGAAATTCAATGAATTTTATGGTCTCCTGAAAACATAAATATTCCGGGTTCAGGAGAAGTTTGATGGATACGGTTCTTGTTGGCGGCATCAGCGTGCTGGTCTTTTTCGGGCTGATCTGGCTAATACACTTTAAAATCGATGCGTCAGCGCTGTCTCCGACAACAAAAAGGATCGTGAATTACGGGTTGATTGTGCTGGTGATTGGCGCTGCTGTTGTGGCGATCGACTGGCACAGCAGCACCTGGATGGCCGCCCGGCAATAAGCTCTAACACCCGGGCTTCGGCAAACCACTTCAGCGGACAGAGGCTACCATTTAAGGGCCAGTTTCCCCAAAACTGCCCCGATTGCCCCCGTGATCAGGATATCAACACTATACCAGAGCCCGTAAAAGCCCGGGTTGTCCTCAATGCAGACCATGGCATAGATTGCTGCGGCCAAACCGCCTGCCGTCACCCCGGCGAGTGCCCCGGCCAGGCGGGGCTTTGTCACCGCCCCGTGGCGGAGAACGGCGATCTGGGCAAGCACAATGGGCAGTGCCAGGAGCGGGATCGAAACAAGGCATTGCACCAGGCTTGAGCCGAGGATGATCGGTGCCGCTGATGCTGCCGGGACAGATAACACCACGGCAACCATCATCACCGGCAGGATGATGAGGCTGGTCAGTACCGGGATGGTCTTCCCCGCCAGTGTTGTTTCCGGCCGGGCGAGAAGGATCACCAGCGGTATGGCGGTGGCGACAATCAGCAGCGGGATCAGCTGTTTTGCTGCCACCAGCGGCTGCAGCATCAGCCTGGGATAGCCTTCCCGCACGGGGTTTCCCCACTGGCCAAGGGCCCAGAGCCCGATTAGCCCTATGGCAAGAGTCACGGCGGCCAGAACACCAGCATAGAGTTTGATCACCGGAACGGTCTTGATCTCCGGTTCAGCGCTCAGGCGGTCAATGAGATGGTCGGTTCGGGTCATGTCTCACCTCTTTTCCGGGGGGCTGGTGAACAGCACCCGCAGTTTCTTGAGTCCACGATGAAAGGCAATGCGGACGGCGTTTTCACTGATGCCGGTCTCGTTGCTTGTCTGGCGTATATCTTTGCCGTCCAGCCCGATGGCACGGACCACAGTTCCGGCGCGGCCTTCAAGCTGGTCGATGCCCTTTTCCAGATCAATCTTCAGGTCGGGGTTGTGGTCGGGCCCGGCAGTGATCTCGGCAATGCTGTCGAGATCAATATCATGGAAGGTGGCCGCCCCGCGCTGTTGCCGCCGCAGATGATCGATCAGCCGATGCCGGGCAATGGCATAGAGCCAGGGCAGGATCGGTTTTGTCTGCTGCCAGGTATGGCGCTTGGCGTGCACCGTGGTGAGGATATCCTGAACGATATCCTCCCGTTGATCGACGGGTAATGCTGGTGCCATAGAGGCGATCATTCTTGTCAGCATCGGCACAACAGCCCTGAAAAATTCCCGATAGGCCTCACGGTCACCGGCCAGGCCGGTGCGCATCAATTCTGCTGTATTTCTGTCGTTCAGCCTGCCCACACCCTGTCCTTATATTGTTCGGCGGGATGATGCCTGATTGGAAGACCTGTTCAGACTACCCCGATATGACACGCTTGCAAAGGCAAAGGGTGGTTCAGCCTTTTGGTCGACAGAAAAAGGGCTGCTCCTTTCCTATAATTTGTTGTTGAACGATTTTGGTTTGACGATCAGACAGATGACGTGGTCAAGCGACAGCGTCCCGCCACCCCTGAAGAGCAGGATCAGCAGCGGCACTGTCCAGTAGAGCCGCTGGTCTGGGATAATGCTGCCGGGGTTGCCGTCCAGCAGCCCGCCGACGCTGACGCCATGGCCTGTCACATCGACAATCGACATGACGATGATGAACCCGATCATCCCGGCTGCCGCCAACCGGGTCGCCAGCCCGAGGATAATCAGCAAGGGCAGGATAAACTCACCATAGGTTCCCGCCATGACCACCAGCCAGTCCAAGGCCCCCATGGCTGCGGTGTCATATCCCGCGGCTTCAAATTTGCGCGGCAGGATCTGGGCATAGGCCCCGGCGGAGGGGATGACGAAACCGGCAAGGCCATCACCGAGTTTGGTCAGCCCGGATCGCCAGAAAAATGCCACCAGCGTGATGCCGAAGATCAGGCGGGCAATGATCGGCAAAGCTTCGCTGCTGATCCTGTCCAGTTGCCGCGATGCGGTGATGTAGTGTTCTGCCAGACGGGCAATCATGGTCATTCTCCTTCTCCTTGTTCTGCGCCGAATAGAGTGTCAGCGCGGTGGATACGGGTGGTGTTTTCAAGGGCAAGCCGGATGAGTTCATCGAGGCTGTCCTCGAAGCCTTCCTTCAGCAAGGCCTCGGCGGCGGCGTGCAGGGTCCTGCCGGCATTGATAAGGGCCATGAACCGCACACCGCCAGGCGGCAACACGGTGAACCCGACCGCCATCTCCGGCCGGCTCACCAGCACGTTTTCCCTTTCGGCGGGGATGGGATGGTTTGGTGCTGTGGTGGTTCGGGCCCAGATGGCATGGATCGGGTAATCGCTCGCCACCACCGCCAATGCCGGATGCAGCGTCAGCCGGTGCGAGAGCAGGAGTTCGGCCGGGATCGAGGCCAGTGCCTCATGCGGAAGCAGGGGCGTATCGGCGGCATGGAGGGCGAGCCTTCCGGCATATTCGAGCCGGGCAACATCACCCAGATAGGGCACACTGGCGGCAGGGGCGAAACCATCAATGAAATCACCAAATCCTTCACCGTAAAACACCATGACCGGTGATCGTGGCAGGTTTTCCTGGGCGTACTGGCTGGCCATCGCCTTGAAAAATTCAGGGCCAACCAGTTTTTCGACCACCGGATAGCCATCTGCCAGGGTGTTAACAAGGCTTGAATAGACATTGTTGCGGTAGACCCCGAACCGCCGCGGGGCAGGCTTGCCGTCATGCCGCTGAATGGCGGCTGGAGGCGGGGCCTCCGGATCACGAATACGGGCGGCAAACTCACTCTGCCACATGGATGGCTCCTTTGCCTGGGGGTACAGCCCTTAGATACTGCCCTGCCGCTGCGGCTTCACGGGCGAGCACATCAAAGGCGGGCAGGTCACCATCCCATTCGACCAGCGTCGGCCGCACGCCATGATGGCTGATTACGTGGTCATAGAGCGCCCAGACAGCGTCGGTAACAGGGGCGTTGTGGCTGTCAATGAGGAGCTCCTCGCCCTCGTCATCCTGATCGGTGGCATGTCCGGCGAGGTGAATTTCACCGACAGCCGTGATCGGCAGGGCGGCAAGATAATCATGGGGCGAAAGCTGCTGGTTGATGCTGCTGACATGAACATTGTTGATATCGAGCAGAAGCCCGCAGCCGGTTTGCTGGACGATGCGGGTGATAAACTCAGCCTCGGTCATCTCATGGCTGGCGAAATCCACATATGTCGAGGGGTTTTCCAGCAGCATCTGGCGGCCAAGGGCTTCCTGGACCTCATCAATATGGTCAACAACCTGCTGCAGCGTTGCCTGCGTATAGGGCAGAGGCAGCAGATCATTGAAAAACACACCGCCATGGCTTGACCAGGCGAGATGTTCGGAAAACACCACCGGTTCCAGCCAGTCGACCAGGGTTTTGAGCCGTGCCAGATGGGCGCGATTGAGGGGCTCGGATGATCCGATGGAAAGGCCAACCCCGTGGCAGGATACCGGATAGCGGGCCCGCAACTGTTCAAGCTGCTGCCGCACCGGGCCGCCGTCGATCATATAATTTTCGGCGTGAATCTCAAACCAGCCGATGGGGTGGTCGCCGGTCATCACCTCACCGAAATAGCACGGCTTGAAGCCGACCCCGGCACGATCCAGCGGCAGGGCATAATCAGGTTTGGGCGGGGAGACTGGCATGATGTTTCCTTCGAACGGGGGGAAGAGGCCCGGCAACCACACCCAGGGGGGCGGGGATGGCTGCCGGACAGGGGGGTGAACGGAACAGGCCTTAGCTGGGTAGGTCCCGCATCAGTTCTGTCAGTGAGCCCATCCGCGGGGAGCCATTGGCCATGTTCGGCAGCTCGATCTTGGCGCAGGTGCCGGTCGGTACCAGTGTCCAGGCGTTGCCCTGATAGTCGACCGTGGATGTTCCGGCGCAGGTTGTTCCCGCCCCGGCCTTGCAGTCATTCTGGCCGGCCAGCGAGACGCCATAGCACTTTTCCTTGGACTGGGCATGGACAGCCGGTGCGGTGATCGCCCCGACAGCGGCAACGGTTGCAGCGGCAATGAGAACGGTGTTCATTTTCTTTGACATGATTTTTCCCTTTCGGATGAAGGTGATTGCGTGATCAAGGGTGGCTCCCGCCGACCGCCACCCACTGCTTGAGAGGAGTGATGATGGCCTGCATGAAACAGCCCTTTGTCTTTCACTACGATCGGGGATGCGGATTTATTTCAGGGCAGCTGTAATTTTTTTGCCGCCCGCCGTGCCTCGATGTGGCTCATTCTTGAAGCCGCTGCGGTTTCCTGATAGGACAGGCAGCAACAGATATAAAAGAGGTTGATCATGACAAAGATGGCATTTCTTTTCCCCGGCCAGGGGTCTCAGGCAGTCGGGATGGGCGCCGCCATGCACGACAACTCCCCGGTGGCACGTGATGTTCTCGCCACAGTCGAGGAGGCCCTGGGCGAGCCGTTTGGCAGCCTGATGTTCGAGGGCCCTGAAGATGACCTCAAGATGACCCGCAATGCCCAGCCTGCGCTGATGACAACGGCCCTCGCCGTGACCCGCGCGCTGGAAGATCGCCTCGGCAAGAGTCTTGATACCATCGGTGATGCTGTGGCCGGGCATTCGCTCGGTGAATATGCAGCACTCGCGGCAGTCGGAACCCTCGATATCGCCACCGCAGCACGGCTGCTGCGGCTCCGTGGTGATGCGATGCAGAATGCCGTACCCGTTGGCGAAGGGGCCATGGCGGCCCTGCTCGGCGTTGATATTGATAAGGTCGAAGAACTGCTTTCCGGCCGTGACTGGACAGCCCTTGATATCGCCAATGACAACGCCCCCGGACAGGTGGTGATCAGCGGCGCGACAGCAGATGTCGATGACGCCCTTGAACTGGCCAAGGAAAACGGCATTCGCAAGGCTGTCAAACTGCCGGTGAGCGCACCGTTTCATTGCCGTCTGATGGCACCGGCAGGGGATGCGATGGCCACTGCTCTGGCGGCCACCACCCTGCATCCGCCCAGCCTGCCAGTTTATTGCAATGTGACCGCACGTCCCGAAACTGACCCGTCTCGGTTGCGCGAAAACCTGATCACCCAGGTGACGGGCATGGTGCGCTGGCGTGAAACGCTGATCAACATGGCCGCCGACGGCATCACCCGGTTTGTCGAGATCGGCACTGGCAAGGTGCTGACCGGCCTTGTCAAGCGCAGCCTTCCCGATGCGGAGGCAATTTCCATCGAAACCCCCGAGCAGGTCGACGCGTTTGTCGCAATGCTGGATTGAACGGATCACAACGGAAGGGAAGACCATGTTTAAACTCGACGGGCGTACCGCCCTCATCACCGGAGCCAGCGGCGGGATCGGTGCCGCCATTGCCAAGGCTCTGCACAGCCAGGGAGCCCATGTCATCCTGACAGGGACACGCCAGGAAGCCCTTGATGCTGTTGCCGCCGATCTGGGTGACCGCTGTACCGTGCTGACCTGCAATCTCGGTGATGCCGACGCTGTTGCCGGGCTGATTAATGCTGCCACTGAAAAGGCCGGAGCAGCGATCGATATTCTGGTTAACAATGCCGGGATCACCCGCGACGGGCTGATGATGCGGATGAAGGATGAGGACTGGGATGCTGTCATGGATGTCAACCTGAAGGCGGCCATGGTGCTGTCCCGCGGGGTGATGCGGTCGATGATGAAGGCGCGCTGGGGGCGGATCATCCAGATCTCGTCGATTGTCGGCTACACCGGCAATCCCGGCCAGGCCAATTACGCAGCATCGAAAGCCGGGCTCACTGGCTTCACCAAAGCCCTGGCTGCTGAAGTGGCCTCACGCGGGATCACGGCCAATGTCATCGCCCCCGGTTTTATCCGGACACCGATGACCGATGTCCTTACCGATGAACAAAAGGCCGGGCTGCTCGGTAATGTGCCTGCTGATCGCCTTGGTGAGGTCGAGGAAATTGCTGCGGCGGTGGCCTATCTGGCCAGTGATGAGGCCGGTTACATGACCGGGGCGACCCTGCATATCAACGGCGGGATGGCGATGCTCTGAGCCATGGCATTTCCGGGGGGTGCGGGCGTCTTGCCGCAGCCCAATTCCGTGCTGGTCAGCCGGGAAATATTTTGCTATTACCCCAGCATCCTAGCCGCTATAGTATATCCGGCTGAAACCCAACCCGTTCAAACAAGGGGAGACACATTCATGAGTGACATTGCAGATCGCGTTAAAGGTATCGTTGTAGAACATCTTGGCGTTGAAGATTCCAAAGTTGTCGAAAGCGCAAGTTTCATTGACGATCTTGGCGCCGACAGCCTTGATACCGTTGAACTCGTCATGGCCTTCGAAGAAGAGTTCGGCTGCGAGATCCCTGATGACGCTGCTGAAAAGATCCAGACCGTCAAAGACGCTGTTGATTTCATCGCAGCCAACGGTTCCTGATCCCTTTCCAACCTCGCTCTCGGGTTTGTCATGAAGCGCGTTGTCATCACAGGCATGGGCATTGTCAGCCCTTTAGGTGCCGGTCTTGACCACAATTGGTCTTCCCTGCTTGCGGGCAAGAACGGCTTTCGCCGGATTGAAGAATTCGACGTCGATGATCTGCCCTGCCAGATCGGGGCCATGGTGCCCCGGGGTGATGGCAGCAACGGCACTCTCGACGCCGATGCCTGGGTTGAACCCAAGGACCAGCGCAAGATTGACCCGTTCATTCTCTATGGGCTGATCGCCGCCCAGATGGCGGTGGCGGATTCAGGCTGGGTGCCCGAGACCGAGGAACAACGCTGTCGCACCGGGGTGATTATCGGCTCCGGTATCGGCGGTCTCCAGACCATCTATGAAACCGGCAAACTGATGGATGAGCGCGGGCCGAGAAGAATCAGCCCTTTCTTCATCCCGTCATCGCTGATCAACCTTGTGTCCGGGCAGGTATCGATCAAGTATGGCTTCAAAGGCCCGAACCATTCGGTGGTAACTGCCTGTTCGACAGGCTGCCATGCGATCGGTGATGCCGCCCGGCTGATCAAATACGGTGATGCCGATGTCATGGTCGCTGGCGGTGCCGAGGCTGCGATCTGCCGCCTTGGGATGGCCGGGTTCGCCGCCGCACGGGCCCTTTCCACCAGTTACAACGATACCCCCGAAGAAGCTTCCCGCCCCTGGGATAAAGGCCGTGACGGCTTTGTCATGGGTGAAGGGGCAGGGATTGTTGTGGTCGAAGATTACGAACACGCCAAGGCTCGCGGAGCGTGCATCTATGCCGAGGTCAAGGGATATGGCCTCTCCGGTGATGCCCATCATATCACGGCCCCTGCCGAAGATGGGGATGGTGGCTATCGCGCCATGCAGGCTGCCCTCAAGGATTCCGGTCTTGCCACCGATGCGATTGACTATATCAACGCCCACGGCACCTCCACCCCGCTCGGTGATGTGATTGAGGCCGGGGCTGTCCGCCGCCTGTTCGGTGAGGCTGCCGGGTCGATGGTGATGTCCTCAACCAAGAGCGCAACAGGCCACCTGTTGGGGGCTGCGGGGGCGATTGAGGCGATCTACTCGGTGCTGGCCTCCTATCACGATGCCGTGCCGCCGACACTCAACCTGCGTGATCCGTCGGATGAAGTCGCCGGGCTTGATCTCGTCCCGCTCGAAGCCCGTGATCACAAGGTCCGCAACGTGATGTCGAACTCCTTCGGCTTCGGCGGTACCAATGCCAGCCTCATCCTTGGCAAGGTTGATTAAACTGCTCAGGGGGCCGATGACCCCATGACCGAAGCACCCGAAACTGCTGAAAAGAAACCCGCGCGGGGGTGTCTCCGCCGGGTTTTTGGCTTTATCTTGCAGTTGGTCGCCCTTGCCGTGGTGGCAGGATGGATGACCTATGATGCCCAGCTCAACCGGCCGGGCCAAAATGCCGTGCCGGTGGCGGTGATCATTCCGCCGGGGGCAGGGCGCGTGGTCATCAGTGCTCGCCTGAACAGTGCCGGGATCAGCCACAGCCCCTGGGTCTACCGGGCCGAGGAATTGCGCCGCGGCCGAAGTTTTGTGCCCAAGGCGGGGGAGTTTCTTCTGCCGGCCGGGGTGTCGCTGGCTGAAGCGCTCGATATCATCCATAACGGCCAGTCGATCCAGCACAGCCTGACGATCCCCGAAGGCTGGACGAGCACCATGGTCGCCGCCGCCATCACCGCCGATGACCGCCTCGAAGGCATGCTGACACCGCTGCCTGCTGAAGGCGAGGTGCTGCCTGAAACCTATTTCTTCACCCGCGGGGCAGACCGCAATCAGCTGCTGGCACGGATGATGGAAGCCCGCGAGATCAGTTTCGCGACCCTCTGGGCCGAACGCCAGCCTGGGCTGCCCTTCAAAACCCTTGAAGAAGCGGTGGTGTTGGCCTCAATCATCGAAAAGGAAACCGGCCTTGCCAGTGAGCGCGAGCTGGTCGCCTCGGTCTTTGTCAACAGGCTCAGGAAAGGGATGAAATTGCAATCCGACCCAACCGTACTCTATGGCATGGCCATGGCGGGAGAAGGGGTGGAAAAACTGCTGCGGCGGCATCTTGACCACAATTCACCATGGAACACCTATCGCCACAAAGGGCTGCCACCGACACCGATCTGCAACCCTGGTGAAGCAAGCCTGCGGGCCGCCCTCAACCCGGCGGAAAGCCCCTATTTCTATTTTGTCGCTGATGGCAAGGGTGGCCATGCTTTTGCCGAAACCCTCGACGAACACAATCGCAATGTCCGCGCCTGGCGCAAAGCACGCACAGGCCAGCAATGATTGTTGTGACCATGCCCGCAAGGCGATACAATCCCCCATCAGCCAGAGTGATGAGTGTTTGTGATGACCGATAAACCATCTTCCTCCCATGATTTCGGGATCAGCCGCCGAGGGCTGATGCTGGTGTTGTCGTCGCCATCGGGGGCGGGGAAATCCTCGATCTCGCGGCGTCTGCTCGAGCTTGATGACAACCTCCATCTGTCGGTCTCCGCCACCTCGCGCAAGCGCCGCCCGGGTGAGGTTGAGGGTGTCGACTATCGCTTTGTTTCCACTGAAGAATTCCGCCTGATGATCAATAAGCAGGAATTTCTCGAATACGCCAAGGTGTTCGATCACTATTACGGCACACCGCGTGCGGCTGTCGAAGAAAAGATGGCCGATGGCCATGACGTGCTGTTCGATATCGATTGGCAGGGGACGCAGCAACTCAAGGCCCGGGCACGCGATGATCTGGTTTCGGTCTTCATTCTGCCGCCGTCGATCCCTGAACTCGAAAAGCGGCTGATGAAACGCGGCCAGGACAGTACTGAAGTCGTCGCCCGCCGCATGGCAAAGGCTGCAGACGAGATGTCGCATTACCCGGAATATGACTATATCATCATCAACGATGATCTGGAAAAATCGGTGGCGGCGATCCGATCAATCCTAACGGCCGAACGGTTGCGCCGTGATCGCCAGACAGGGCTCACCGGGTTTGTCAAATCCCTGCGTGACGGTCACTGATCCGGTTGCAGCCGCAGGGCTTCGGCAAGGGCGCAGAAATCTTCAACAGAGAGTTTTTCAGGGCGTGACTGGCCATCGATACCGGCGGCATCCAGCAATGCCTGACCGCCAATCGCCTTGGCCGAGGCCCGCAGCATCTTGCGCCGTTGCCCGAACAATACCCGCGTCACGTCTTCAAGCCGGGCTTTTTCGGCTTCTGCCAGAGGCTGTGCCCGGGGTATCAGCCGGACAACACTGGAGGTCACCTTGGGTGGCGGCACAAAGGCCCGGGGCGGGATATCAAACAGCATTGTGGTCTCACAGAGCCACTGGCTGATGACGCTGAGCCTTCCATAGGCTGAGGTGCCCGGGGGGGCGGTGATCCGCTGGCCGACTTCGCGCTGGAACATCAGCGTCATGGCGGCAAGGCAGTCAACCGCATCAAACCAGTTGAGCAACAGTGTTGTGGCAATATTGTAGGGCAGATTGGCGACTATCTGGCAGCGTGTTCCCTTTGGGGCAAGACGGCTGATATCAACCTCAAGGGCATCACTTTCGATGATCTCAAGTCGCCCCTGGGCAGCCTTGACCAAAGGGGCGAGGGCGGCAATCGCCCGGCTGTCCTTTTCGATGGCAATGACCTTTTCCGCCCCGGCCAGCAGCAGGGCCCGTGTCAGCCCGCCGGGCCCCGGACCGATTTCAACAACAACGCCGTCAAGGGGCGCAGCGGTACGGGCAATACGCCCCGTCAGGTTGAGATCAAGCAGAAAGTTCTGCCCCAGGCTGCGGCGTGCATCGAGCCCGGCCTCGCGGATCACCTCGCGCAGGGGAGGCAGCGCCTCAACGGCGGCTATGACCGGGTCAGGCGCGATGGTCATGGCGTCTCCGGGCCATGCTGAAAGCCAGATCGATCGCGGCCATGAGCGACGCCGGATTGGCGTTGTGTTGCCCGGCCTGATCAAGGGCGGTGCCGTGATCGGGGCTGGTGCGAATATAACTCAGCCCGAGGGTGACGTTCACCCCGTGATGAAAATCCAATGTCTTGACCGGGATCAGGGCCTGATCGTGATACATGGCGATAACGGCATCGTAATCCTGCCGCCGGTCTTCATGAAACAGCGTGTCGGCGGAAAACGGTCCGCTGGCGTGCATCCCCTGGGCCTGCAGCGAGGCAATCGCCGGAGCGATGATCTGCTCTTCCTCATGGCCGAGCGCGCCGCCTTCCCCGGCATGGGGATTGAGCCCGGTAATGGCTATGCGCGGCTGGGTAAGGCCGAAATCACGGCGCAGGGAATCTTCCAGGATATGGGCGGTTTCCTCAATCTTCTGCGGGGTGATCGCTGCCGGAACTTCGGCCAGCGGGATATGGATTGTCAGCGGAACGATCTTCAGCATCGGGTTATGCAGCAGCATCACCGGCCGGGATTGTGGACCATCGAGCATCCCCAGATATTCGGTATGCCCGGGGCTTGAAAACCCGGCCGCATAAAGCGTTGATTTCTGGATCGGATTAGTAACAAGGGCCAGCACATCCCCGCTGCGGGCGAGACTGGCAGCTTCAGTGATCGCATCGATTACCCGGGGGGCATTGGCCACGGTAGGAGCTCCCGGTTGCGGCGGCTCAGGCCAGTGGATGGGAAGAATTGCGAGGCTTTCCGGGGCCAGTGCCTCGGCCTCGGGGATCGATCCGACAACCTCAGCCCGCAGCCTGATCCCCATATCGCCGGCCAGTTGCATGAGCCGTTCCGGATCATCCATGGTGATAAGACGGGTTGCCCCCGCCTCAATAGCCTTGAGCAGGATTTCGCCGCCGATCCCCGCCGGTTCACCAGGCGTGACGATCAGCCGCTTCGATGGCATCAAGCGTCATCCCTGATCGAAATGACAGCATTGCGGCGCAGCCGCTGCAGGTGGCGTGATGCGATCACCGAAAAGTGACTGTTGCGGATCTGGGATTCCAGCTCTTCGATCGA
>JBMHCY010000073.1:0-12744 GCA_049889655.1 Puniceispirillales bacterium (SeqCode) | reverse complement strand
GCCACGCAAACCCAGATAAAACTCGACGGGTCGGCCGAGAATATCCTTGATCCGCTGCCGCGGATTGAGCGCCGTATCAGCCATCTGATAGACGAACTGGACCTTTTGCAATTCCTCCCGGCTGCGTTGTCGCAAATCCGGGGCAAGGGTCTCACCATCCAGTCTGATCTCGCCCGCTGTGGGCGGCAGTAGCCCGGCGAAAACCCGGGCAAGGGTCGATTTCCCGCAGCCTGATTCCCCGATAATCCCGACAGTCTTGCCGCGTTCGATAGAGACATTGACGTCTTTCAGAACCATGACCTTGGGTTTGCCATCGGCACCCCTGCCATAGCCGGCATCGATATCCGTGACCTCAAGGGCCGGGGCATCACGTTTATGTTCATCCGAGGTCTCGTCACCGAGACCTGCCTCGGGCAGCGGTTTGATCGCCGCCATCAGCCGCTTTGTATAAGGGTGCTGTGGCTTGTTGATGATCACATCAACAGGCCCGGCCTCTTTGATCTCACCGTTGTAGAGCACGATGATATGGTCAGCGATCTGGGCCACCACCGCGAGGTCATGGGTCACATAGATTGCCGCCGCGCCTTCTTCCTTGATGACACCCTTGAACGCTTTCAGGACTTCGATCTGGGTGGTCACATCAAGCGCTGTTGTCGGTTCGTCCAGCACCAGAAGATCAGGTTCACCGCAAAGTGCCATCGCTGCCATCAGCCGCTGCAGCTGCCCGCCGGAAACCTGGTGCGGATACCGGTCACCGATGGTTTCGGGGTTCGGCAATTCGAGTGCATGGTAAAGATCGAGCGCCTTGGCATCAGCCGCTTCCCGTGTCTTGGTGCCATGCAGGACAGGCGCTTCCGTCACCTGTTCGTTGATCTTGATCGAGGGGTTGAAGGTCGCCGCCGCAGACTGCGCCAGATAGGCCACCTTTTCACCGCGCAGGGGCCGCAACTCTTCAGTGGTTTTGTCGATAACATTCTCATCAAGCAGCCGCGCCTCGCCACCAGCAAATGTGAGCCCCGGTTTGCAATAACCGAGCGCCGACAGCGAGATCGTCGTCTTGCCGGAACCGGATTCACCGATCAACGCCACCACCTCGCCGCGGCGCACCTTGAAATCAACCCCCTTGACGATCGGCAACTCGCTGCCGTCATCACGAACAGCGTGGATCCGCAGATCACGGGCTTCGAACACCACTTCATCCTGAACCCGGTTCTTGCGGGCCATGGTATCCATGGTCTTTCTGGCGCGAGGAGATTTCTTCGCTGCCGCCTTGGGCTGCTTCTTCTTCGCTGCTTTTTTTGCTGCTGCCATCTCTACAGCCTCTTGGAAAGTTTGCCGCCGCTATGGGCAGAGACATCATCGACAATCAGGTTGATCGCCACCGTCAGGGAAGCAATCGAAAGTGCCGGGGCAATCACCGGGATCACCGAGGCTCCATAGGACAACGCCCCGAGATTTTCCCGCACCATCGACCCCCAGTCAGCCTGTGGCGGCTGCACACCCAGCCCGAGGAAACTGAGGCTTGAAATGAACAGGATCACATAGATCAAGCGCAGACCGAAATCGGTCATCAGCGGCATCGCCGCATTGGGCCAGATTTCCCGGGTGATGATCCACCATCGGCCTTCACCACGAACACGGGCCGCCTCAACGAAATCCATCACCATGATCTCCTGGCCGAGCGCCCGCGCCAGGCGGAAGACCACCGTGGCATAGATCACCCCCGCCGTGATGATCAGGATCGGGATCGATGAGCCGATCGCCGCCACCACCACCAGACCGAACATGATTGTTGGCAGACTGAGAAAGGCGTCATTGATCCGCGAGATGATCATATCGACCCGCGGCGTTGAGATGGCCGCACCGATCCCCATGGTCACCCCGAGGAAATAGGCCAGCACGGTGGCGGCAAAGGAAATCCCGATGGTCCGGCCAGCACCGTACATCAGGCGGCTCAGCACATCGCGGTCACTTTCGTCGGTGCCAAGCCAGGCCCCTTCACGCGGCATCTGAAACTCGGAATAATCATCGGGGAACGGCAATTCGTTCTCACCAAGCGGCGCCAGGGCCTGCCCGAAGATCGCAATGAAAACCCAGAACGCCACAATGATCGTGCCGATCCAGCCTGTCCATGACAGCCGGAAGCGGCCAATCGGTTCGGAATCCGGCAGCTCATCGAAACTGACGCTGTCATCAAAAGGCGCGACGTAATGCTCTTGATCACTGGTTTTCTTCATTTTGGATGCCTCAACCGCGCGTTGGATGCATAGGCAGCTATATCGGCGATCAGCATCAGGATGACATAGGTCATGCAGAAGATCATACCGAGCCCCTGGATCAACACATAATCGCGGGTCTGAACCCCCTGAACGATCAAGGTCGCAAGGCCGTTATAGCCGAAATAGACTTCGACAACGATCACGCCTGTCACCAGATAGGCGAGGTTGAGGGCGACAACGTTGACGATCGGGCCAATCGCATTGAGCAGCGCATGGCGGAAAATGATCCGCTTCCGCGACACCCCCTTGAGAATGGCCATTTCGATATAGGGTGAACTCATCACATTGAGCACGGCGGCACGGCTCATCCGGATCAACTGCGATGCGATCACGAAACATAAGGTGGTGATCGGCAGGGCGAAATGTTCAATCAATTCGAACAACCCCTTGCCGTCGGTCGATCCGACAACGATGGCGTTGCCGATATCGAGCACAAAGACAAACAACAGAACAAGCAGTGTTGCCGTGAAAAATTCGGGCGCCGCCACCAGCGACACGGAAACCAGCGTCAGCACACGGTCATAAAGGGTGCCCGGATACATTGCCGCGAGGATACCCAGCGCGAGCGAAATGGGCACACCAATGGCGGCTGTCAGCAGGGATACAAAAACCGTATTCTCATAACGGTCCTTGATGAGATCGACAATCGGCACATCACTGGCAAGGGAATTGCCGAGATCACCGGTAATGAAATTCTTCAGCCAGGACAGGTATTGGATAATATAAGGCTGATCAAGACCGAGCCTTTCGCGGAAGGCAGCCACATTTTCCGGCGTCGCCGACTGGCCAAGCCTGATTTGGGCCGCATCACCAGGCAGAATCTTGGTGCCAAAGAAAATGATGAGTGAGACGGCAAGAACCGTCACGATGCCAATGCCAAGCCGCTTGAGAATTAACCTTGTCATGTCATGAAGCCAGTTCGGAAAAAGAAACAGACCCCGCCAGGATGGCGGGGTCTGCAAAATTGGCCTTAGGCGTCGTCAACCCACATGGTGACGGGGGATTCCGCACCACCGAAGTTGTTCAGCGGCACATGAGTGAGCCCCTTAACCCTGGACGACACGGCATCCACATAATTCCGGTAGAGCGGAATGATTGAACCGTTCTCGTTGTGGATCTTCTCCTGAAGCACATGGTACATTTCCTTACGCTTCTGAGCGTCAGTCACACCACGGACTTCAACGAGAATCTTGTCGAACTCAGGGTCCTGATGATAGGTCTCGTTCCAGGCTGCATCGGACTTGAATGCCAGCGTCATCATGATGTTGGCGGTCGGACGCATATTCCAGGATACAACACACATCGGGTCTTTCAGCCAGACAGCACCCCAGTAACCATCGGTCGTCACCTTGTTGACGTCGATGTTGAGGCCGATCTTGCGGGCTTCACGCTGCAGGAACAGACACTGGTCAATGGCACCCGGAGCAACTTCAGCAGCCGTAATCGGAACAGTGGTGTTACCGACACCGGACTTCTCGAAGTGATACTTGGCCTTGTCAGGGTCCATCATCCGCTGCGGGATATCCGGGCTGTGGTCAAAGTAGGCCGGACCGATCGGATGGTCGTTACCCAGCGATGCCTGACCCTTGTAAACACCCTTAACGAGACGCTGACGGTCCATCAGGTGCTTCATGGCCATGATCAGATCATGGTTGCCGGACATATCCATGTCCTTGCGGCAGGCAATGTTGATATAAGCCGAGGATTCGAGCGACCAGATTTCCTTACCGGCGGCAGCTTCAACCTGCGGGATCGCCTTCGGCGGCAGGTTGACCATGGCGTCAACGTCACCGGCGAGGAACGCGTTCAGACGGGCAACCGGATCACCGATCCCGAAATGCTCGATCTCGTCCAGATAACCGCCTTCACCCCAGTAGTTGCCAAAGCGTTCACCGATGGTGCGGACACCCGGCTTGAATTCCTTGACCTTGTAGGGGCCGGTACCGACAGCGGTGGAGAAGTCCTCAGTGCCTTCCTGCAGGATCTTGAAGTGGAATGTCCCGAGCGCGATCGGAAGGTCGGCGTTCGGTGAAGACAGAACGGCTTTGACTTCGTAGTCGTTGACCTTGACCCATTCCTTGACCATGGCAACCATAGACGAGGAATTGGAGATCGAGTCAGCGCCCATGTGACGGTTCATCGTGTAGATGACGTCATCGGCGGTCAGGGTCTTGCCATCATGGAATTCAACACCCTTGCGGATCTTAAAGGTCCACTCGGTGGCGGCGTCGTTGGACAGGACTTCTTCAGCCAGTTCCGGCTCATAACCAAGGTTCTTGGTCAGCCGGGTCAGCGAGCCGTAATACATCCGGCCACGGAAGTAGTCGACCGCAGAGGTGAACAGGGCCGGGTCGAGGGTATCGTTTGGCCCGTGCTGGTCACCGGCGAAGACGATACGGCCGCCGCGCTTCGGTGTTGCTGCCCACGCATCGGAGATGCTGGTGAACATGGTGCTTGACGCTGCTGCAGTGGCGCCGGCTGCCATGAGATAAGTCATGAATTCGCGCCGTGTGGCACCTTTCTTGACCATCGCCATGTACAACTGGCGATCAGCTGGAGACAGCTGTTCGAATACAGGATTGTTACGCTTGAACAAGGTTTTATCCTCCCAATTTAATTATCGTCATTGCGACAAATTATCATCGTTACGACAAACCTTAACATAAAAACTTTGAATGGCCACAGGCTAAACTTAATATTTTTGAAAAATTTTCCCCTCTTTCCGGACCACAGAAATATCTTTCCAAGACAAGGGATTTGGAGCAGTCTGGACGCATGAAATTTTCGATTTTCGAACGCACCACCGAAGATCGCCCGATGATGGCACTAGGGCTGATCCTGCTGGGGGTGATGGTTCTTGGGTTTCAGGATTCGCTCGTCAAAGTTGTGTCGACAAGCACCTCATTTTGGCAGTTCCAGCTGATCCGCTCGATTTTCAACCTGACCTTCATCGTGATCCTCGCCCGATTGACCGTCGGGCTTGAAATTCTGCGGCCGCGCAACCCGGCGGCGGTTCTTGCCCGGGCGATCATGCTGTCAGTCTGCATGATGTTCTTTTTTGGAGCAGCCCCGCAGATCACCGTCACCCAGATGGCGGCCGGACTTTATACTTATCCGCTATTCATCACCATGATGGCCGGTCCCATTCTGGGGGAGAAGATCGGCCCCTGGCGGTGGGGAGCCCTGCTGCTGGGGATGGCCGGGTCGATGACCGTGCTGCAGCCCTTCAGCGAGACCTTTTCCTGGGTTCAGATCATGCCGATCATCGCCGGGTTCTTCTATGCCTGCAACATCATCATCCTGCGCAAATACTGCCGCAATGAAAGCCCCCTGTCGCTGACCTTTGTGGTGGCGATTGTTTTCATCATTTTCGGCGGCAGCGGCGGGCTGATCGTTGGTGCCCTGCCCCTCGATGCCGTGAGCCGGGCTGAAGTGCCGTTCCTGTTGGTCAGCTGGCCGACGCTGACACTGGCCGTCTTCGGCTTCTGCATGCTGGCCTCGGCACTCAACCTGATGGGCAATATCTGCCTCAGCCGCGCCTACCAGACCGCCGACAGCAGCTGGCTGGCACCGCTTGATTTTTCCTATCTGCTGTTTGTGACGCTCTGGGGCAAACTGTTGTTTGATACCGTGCCGACACCGCTCGCCGCCCTTGGCATGGTGATGATCGCCGCCGCCGGGGTCGTGACTGCCGTTCGTGAAGGCTATAATGCCCGGCTCAGGAAGCAGGCAGGCTGAATTCCGCCTTTGAATACCCCTGCAGATAAAGCAGTGCGGTCAGATCACCGTGGTTGATCTGGATATCGCTGGCCGCCGCAACCACCGGTTTGGCGTGCAGCGCAACCCCCATGCCGGCAGCCTTGAGCATCGCAAGATCATTGGCCCCGTCACCGACAGCCATGGTATCGGCCAGATCAAGCCCGCGGCTTGCAGCGGTGGCGCGCAGCGTTTCCAGTTTTGTATCACGCCCCAGAACCGGCTTGCCGACAGCCCCGGTGAAGCGGCCATCTTCAATCAAAAGGTCGTTGCCGTAATGGGCATCAAAGCCGAGCATCGCCGCCACATGGCCGGTAAAGGGCAGAAAGCCCCCTGAGACCAGCACCGTGTACGCCCCGTGGCCCTTCATCGTCGCGATCAGGGCCGGGCCCCCGGGCATCAGGGTGATACGGTTTGCGATCACGGCATCGATAAGGCTGGCCGGATGCCCCCGCAGCAATGCCACACGTTCATCAAGAGCTTCTTCAAAACCGATCTCATCGTTCATCGCCCTCACTGTGATGGCCTTGACCCGATCCCCCACCCCGGCCATGGCCGCCAGTTCATCGAGGCATTCCTGTTCGATCATGGTGCTGTCCATATCGGCCACCAGCAGGGCTTTTGGCTGCGGGATGCCGGGGCTGATCACCAGATCAATCCCCGCCTTGTGCAGATCAGCCCGCACGGCATCGGCATCATCGGGCAGGGCAGGCAGGCGAAACGATGCTGCCTCGGCGGCAGCCAGCCAGGTGATGCCCTCACCTTCCCAGCGGCTGCAAAGCCCTGCCACTGCATCGTCACCAAGCGTGGCGGCATCAGGGGCAGTGATCAGTGTTGCGGTGAACATCGTGCGGGGTGTCTCCAGATCAGCAAGGGCACAAAAGCCCCCGTTTTCATCGCCACAACCTATAGCGGTATTTTGCCTCTTGTGAAAGTACCGCCATGTCTTTATGGTCCTCCGTGGGCCACCTCTCCCCAACGAGAGGCGTTTATCTGGAAGGATAGCATCATGAAACTGAAGAAACCGGCTGCGCGGCCGGTCAATCCGCGTTTTTCGTCCGGCCCCTGTGCCAAAAACCCCCAATTTGATGTCGCCGCCCTGGCGGGAGCCTATCTCGGACGCTCGCACCGGTCCTCCGGCGGCAAGTCACGTCTTAAATCAGCCATTGAGGGCACCCGCGAGATCCTGGAAATACCGGAGGATTACCTGATCGGCATTGTTCCCGCCTCCGATACGGGTGCTGTCGAGATGGCCATGTGGAACCTGCTCGGCGCGCGTCCAGTGACCATGGTCGCGTGGGAAAGTTTCGGCCGGGCCTGGGTGACTGATGCCGTCAGCCAGCTGTGTCTCGATGCCGATGTCCGCACCGCCCCCTATGGCGAGATTGTCGATATCACCAGCCTCGATTACGACCGTGATATCGTTTTCACCTGGAATGGCACAACCTCCGGTGTCAGGGTGCCCCCCGGCACAACCCTGCCCGTTGAACGGCAGGGGCTGACTATCTGTGATGCCACCTCCGCCGCCTTCGCCATGCACCTGCCCTGGGAAGGGCTCGATGTCACCACGTTCAGCTGGCAGAAAGTGCTTGGCGGCGAAGCGGCACACGGCATGATCGTGCTGTCACCCCGGGCTGTCGAACGGCTTGAAAGCCACACTCCGCCCTGGCCGCTGCCCAAGATTTTCCGGCTCACCAAGGACGGTGCGCTGATCCGCGGTATTTTCGCCGGTGAGACGATCAACACACCATCGATGCTGGCGGTGGAAGATTACCTGCTCGCGCTCGAATGGGCCCGCTCTGTCGGCGGCCTCGCGGGGCTGATTGAACGGACCGAGACCAACGCCCGGCTGATCTGGGATTTCTGCGCCGAACGACCGTGGATCACCAATCTGGCGAAGGACCCGGCCACCTGGTCAACCACCTCGGTCTGCCTGGCCTTTGATGACCCCGGGAGCACCGATCCGGCCGGATTTGCCAAAGCGGTCTCGACGCGGCTGGATGCCGAAGCGGCGGCCTTTGATGTCAACGGCTATCGCGATGCGCCGCCGGGGCTACGGTTCTGGTGCGGCGCGACCGTCGAAGCGGCCGATATTGCCGCGATGCTGCCCTGGCTCGACTGGGCCTATGGCGCTGAAAAATCCTGAAAACAACACCCGATTAATACGAGGATAATGTCATGACACCGAAAGTGCTGATATCCGATAAACTGTCTGAAGCCGCCGTCCAGATCTTCCGGGATCGCGGCATTGCTGTCGACTTCATGCCCGATCTGGGCAAGGACAAGGAAAAACTGCTGGCCATGCTTCCTGATTATGATGGACTGGCCATCCGTTCCGCCACCAAGGTTACCGAAAAACTCCTGAACGCCACCTCAAGGCTCAAGGTTATCGGTCGGGCCGGGATCGGCGTTGACAACATTGACCGGCAGGCGGCATCGCGGCGCGGGATCATTGTCATGAACACCCCGTTCGGCAATATGATCACCACCGCCGAACACGCCGTCGCCATGATGTTCGCCGTCGCCCGCCAGATCCCCGAAGCCAGCGCCTCGACCCATGCCGGAAAGTGGGAGAAATCCCGTTTCATGGGGGTCGAGCTGACCGGCAAGATTCTCGGGGTGATCGGTGCCGGCAATATCGGCGGCATCGTCTGTGATCGCGGCCGCGGCCTGAAGATGAAGGTTATCGCCTATGACCCGTATCTGAGCGAGGACAAGGCCAAGACCATGGGCATCGAGAAGGTCGAATTGGATGATCTGCTCGGTCGGGCGGATTTCATCACCCTCCATGTGCCGCTGACCGACGAGACTCGCAATATCCTGAGCCGAGAGAATCTGATGAAAACGAAACCCGGCGTGCGGGTGATCAATTGTGCCCGCGGCGGGCTGGTGGATGAAGACGCGCTGGCCGATCTCTTGCAGGATGGTCATGTGGCCGGGGCGGCGATTGATGTGTTTTCAGTGGAACCAGCCACGGCAAGCCCGCTGTTTGATCTGCCGAATGTCGTCTGCACCCCGCATCTGGGCGCGGCAACGGTTGAAGCACAGGAAAAGGTTGCCCTGCAAATCGCTGAACAGATGTCGGATTACCTGCTAACAGGGGCGGTTTCGAACGCCATCAATATGCCCTCTGTTACCGCCGAGGAAGCCCGGGTGATGGGCCCCTGGCTGAAACTGGCGGGATACCTCGGCGCCTTTGTCGGGCAGATGACCGACGAGCCGATCAAGAGCATTGAGGTTCTCTATGACGGGTCCGTGGCGGCGATGAATCTCGCTGCGCTCAACTGTGCCGTGATTGCCGGCATTCTCAAAAAGGCCAACCCGGATGTCAACATGGTGTCGGCGCCGGTCATCGCCAAGGAACGCGGCATCGGCATCAGCACCACCAACCGCGATAAATCCGGTGTCTTTGAAGGCTATATCAAGGTGACGGTGGTCACCGATACCTATCAGCGTTCGGTCGCCGGGACTGTCTTCAGCGACGGCAAGCCACGGTTCATCCAGATCAAAGGGATCAATGTTGATGCCGAGATCGGCGAGCATATGCTCTACACCACCAATGAAGATGTGCCGGGGATTATCGGCACGCTGGGGCAGACACTGGGGGAAAGCGGGATCAATATCGCCAACTTCACGCTCGGTCGCCACGATGTCGGCGGCGAAGCGATCGGCCTGCTCTATCTCGATGCGCCCCTGCCCCTGGAGGTGGCGGAAAAACTCCGACAGACAGGCCGCTTCAGGCAAGTCAAACCACTGGCCTTCCCGGTGGCGTGATGGCTGGGGCACCTATCACGCAACCATTTCGACAGATTCGAAAAGGGATGGATACGAAGGATCGATAAGACACGAGAGACTGCATAAGTCATGGGTCAGCGTTCGTGACGCTGGCCTCTTTTCGGTCTATAGCCCGAGGCTGTAGATAACTGCTGCAACCAAAACAAAAACAGCTGCTGCACGCTGGCCCAGTTTACGCTTCTTAACGGGCTTCGTGGCTGATATGCCATTCGTCAGGTGCGGGAAATGAAGTTCCATTTCGCTCTCCTAATAGACATAACATGGAGTGAAAGACAGCCGTTTAAAGTCTGTCGCGTTGCGTTGATGGAGATTGAAGTGTTGATTATTGCTCTTTTGTCGGAAGAAACTATCTCAAATTTCGATAAGGAGAGATCATGTCAGATGTCAAAAAGGTAGAAGCTGCAAGGGATAAACTCCTCGCCACTGCCAGGACTGTGATTGTCACAACAGCCCTGCCTGAGGAAGAGGGGGGCGGCCCTGATCTGGGGTTTTCACCTTTCTATCGTGACGATGAAGGTCATTTCTATATCTATACCAGCCATCTTGCTGCTCATGTCAGGGCATTGCTTAAAGGGGCCCCGGTGAAATTCATGCTGGCTGCCGATGAGTCAGTTTCCCAGAATATCTGGGCAAGGGTGCGTGTTAGCTTCACGGCTGATGTCACACAGATCAAGAGAGATGATGATCGGTTTGAGCCCATGATGGATACGATGCAGGACCATCTGGGGGCAACAATGGGTCTTATCCGTCAGTTTGGCGATTTTCATCTTTTCCGGATCATCCCCGAACAAGGCGTTCTGGTGACAGGCTTTGCTGCGGCCTATTCTGTCTCTGGGCCGCAATTCACCATCACAAAACATTTGTCAAATTCCTGACAGGGGCCTGCCGGACTTTTGAGTTGCCGGTGATGACAGCTCACCGATACCATATCGATAACCACGCTGCCTTGCATGGCCGCTAATGGCTTCGCACATCCGCAAGTCAGGCAATGATACAGGTTTTACCTGCATCTGATCTGTGATCTGATAAGATCAGGGCAGGGCAAAACCTTTGCCTCCTTTTGGCAGTACTCATCTTCGGCAGGGGAGAGATTAGATTTGGACTACGTTTTCATAGCAGGCTACACCAACACGCTCTCAGCCCGGCCCGGCGAAACGGTGGGATTTCATGTATCGAGCAAGTCAGCATCAGCGTATACAGCAACCCTGCATCGCTCCATCTGTGCAGACCCCAACCCCGAAGGCCCGGGCATTATTGAAGAAGATGCCAGCACGTTCTTCCAGCCGGCGCAATTCCCGTCACGCCTGCAGCATATCTATCCCGGATCATTTGCCGAAACCACAACAGTGGTAAAACGCGCTGCATCATCTGATGCAGAGATCAAATTCTGGTTTATGCCAAGCCTGATCACCGGCGGTAATCAGACGCTGTTATCATGGGGTGCGGTTTCTGTAATGCTGAATGACAGCGGTCAGCTCTGCCTGCGAATTGATGATGAGATGCTGCTGATGGGCGCAGCAACGGTGCGCGTGCGGCGCTGGTATCAGTGCACCTTGCACATCGCTGCTGATGGCATAATCCGGCTGATGCTTGCCGATGATGCCAGCCTGAACCCTGTCAATGACGTTACCACCGGGACAATCGATCCGCAGGTGTTGTCGACACTGCTCGGGGACGGTGCCCCTCTCCGCATTGCCGCGTCTTTCGGTGACGACCGCGAATGCTTCAACGGCAAAATTGAGGCACCGCAGATTGCTGAGAACGGCAAGCCTATCGCCAGCTGGGATTTTGCGGATAACATCCCGTCACTCACCGTCAAAGCGGTACACGGCCCCGATCTGGTGTTGAAAAACGCCCCCACCCGCGGCGTTACAGGCAGCAAATGGGATGCCAGCGAATTTTGCTGGAAGCATCAACCGGATCATTATGCCGCTATCCATTTTCATGCTGATGATATCTATGATTTTGAATGGGACTGTGATTTCGAATTCCAAATTCCTGAGGATATGCCATCAGGTGTTTATGTCATGCGCATTCATGCTGAAGGCCATGAGGATGCTATTCCGTTTTTTGTCTGTCCGCCGATCGATAAACCCCGATCGGATGTATGCCTGCTTGTTTCAACATTCACCTACACAGTATACGGCAACCATGCGCGGCCTGATTTCAAACCGTCATGGCTTGACCGCATCAGGGCATGGAATGCCTATCCGCATAATCCGGCGCAATATCCCCATTACGGGCTGTCAACCTATAACAATCACCCCGATGGTTCGGGGATCTGTCATGCCTCGCACAAACGGGTGCTGTTCAACCTCAGGCCCGGTTACCTGACCTTTGGTGAAGCACGCTGCTCAGGATTGCGGCATTTTCAGGCAGACAGCCATCTGCTTGCCTGGCTTCATCATCAGGGCATCGATGTTGATATTATTACAGATGATCAACTCGACAGAGACGGGCTTGCGGCGATTGCATCCTATAAGACAGTCCTGACCGGCAGCCATCCTGAATATCATACAGCTGCGATGCTGGATGCGCTCAAACAATACCGGGACGGTGGCGGCGGTTTAATCTATCTCGGCGGCAACGGCTTTTACTGGCGCATCGTCCGCCACAGTGAAGACCCGTCGCTGATTGAAATCAGACGATCGGAAGATGGATTGCGTGCCTGGGCGGCTGAACCCGGGGAATACTACAATGCCTTTGACGGCAGCTACGGCGGGCTGTGGCGACGCAATGGCAGGCCACCGCAACAACTGGTTGGCATCGGCTTTACTGCACAGGCTAACTTTGTCGGCATGCCATATAAGCGCATCTGCCATGATCCAGAATTCGACTGGGTTTTCGAAGGCATCGATACAGACACGCTGGGCGATTTTGGTTTCAGCGGTAATGGTGCCGCCGGGTTTGAACT
>JBMHCY010000072.1:0-32181 GCA_049889655.1 Puniceispirillales bacterium (SeqCode) | reverse complement strand
GCGGACCAATCGGCAACACTGCGCGCCGAGGCGGCAATCGTTTCCATATCACCGCTGGACATCGCCGCCTGAATGGCTTTGAGGGCTTTGACATTCCCCTTGAACCCGGCTTTCCGGTCAGAGATGACATCAGCAGCGGCAAAGTTTGCCGTGGCAAAGACGAGAATACCGGCAAGGGTGATGATCGCGCGCATGGTCGGTCCTTTCAGAGAGGGTAATCTAAATATTGAAATAGTTTCCGGCCTTGCGCAAACAACCCTTTCTCGGCATGATCGCGGCCATGGATACGACCGGAATTTATTTATCGCCGCTGTTCCTGCCCATGGTGGGTTTCATGGTTGTTGCCGCCTTCACCCCCGGTCCCAACAACATCATGCTGGCCGCTTCGGGGGCCAATTTCGGCTTCGCCCGGACCACACCGCATATGATCGGCGTCACCGCCGGTTTTTCGTTTTTGCTGGTGCTGGCGGGGTTTGGTCTTGATCAGGTCTTTCGGCTTGTGCCGATGATCCAGCAGGTTTTCCGCATCGCCGCTCTCGGCTTCATCCTGTGGCTTTCATGGAAGATCGCCACGGCCACCCCTGATGATGAAAAGGCGAAGGTCAGCCAGCCGCTCAAGTTTTGGCAGGCAGCCAGTTTCCAGCTGATTAACCCGAAAGCCCTGGTCATGGGGGTGACGGTTATCTCAACCTATACCGACCCGGTGCTGGCCTTTCTGCCGCAGTTTTTTGTGCTGGTGCTGAGTTTCGCCGTGATCACGCATCTTTCGGTGATCACCTGGGCGGCGTTCGGGATGCTTATCAGCCGTTTCATCCAGACGCCGGGGAAATTCCGGGCTTTCAATATCACCATGGCAGTCCTGCTGGTCATCTCGATCCTGCCGGTGGTGGGGGATATGTTTGCCTGATCAGGGCTGTTTTTTTCTTCCCAGCATATATTCCCGCACGGCGATCACCAGACATGAGGTGACGACAATCACCATCCCGGCCATTTCAACAAGGCTCAGGCTTTCCGCCCAGATCACCCAGCCAAGGATGCTGGCAAGCGGAACAGAAAGATAGCGGATCGGCACCAGCACCACGGCCTCGCCATGGCGATAGGCTGCGGTAAAACCAATCTGGACAAAACAGGCGGCAATGCCGAACACCACCAATATCCCCGGGTAGAGCCCGGCGGTGCTTATCAGTTGGGGGCCAAGACCGATGAACAGCACGAGCAGCGGGTAGGTGACTGCCCCGACAATATTGTGCCAGATGGCCACCGAGACAGGCTCATCGGTTCGTCCCAGCAACCGCAGTACAATCACCAATGCCGCCCCGGCAAGCGCCGAGCCGATCCCGAACAGGGCCCCGATATTCAGATCACCGCTGAGCGGGTCGGTGATCATGTAGATACCGAGCAGCCCGGCCATGACCGCCCCGCCTCGGTAAAGCCCGACCTTTTCCTTGAGGATAAACGGCGACAGCAGAGTGACAAAGATTGCCGAGGACTGAAACAGTGCTGTTGCCTGCCCGAGGGTGGCGTATTTGACCGACAGAAACCACAGGATGATCCCGCAATGGCCGACGACGATCCGCATCACCAGCCTGTCCCAGCGGTTGATCCGAAAGAGCGCCCGGCCACGGACAAACCAGGCCGAGAGCATCAGCGGCGGAATGCTGGTCAGGAAGCGCAGCGACAGCACCACCAGCACGGCCGCCACGGCTGACATATCTTTGACGATCAGCGAGGTCACGACACCGGCCAGCATGGCGATGATCATATAAATGATACCAAGAAGATTGCCGCTTGGTGGAGAGTGCAAAATTGGCATGAAAATCCCTTCCCGCCTATCCTAGCGGGGGGAGGGGCGATTGTCACCCTAGGCGGCGTCCGAGACTTTTTCAGCGTTGAGCATATCCCAGAGCGCAGATGCCGTTTCAGCTTCCCGCATCCGCTGGGCAAAGCCTTCCTGCCGCATGATACGCGATACAAGCGCCAGGGCGGCCAGATGTTCACCCCCGGAATCCTGCGGGGCCAGCATCAGGAAGACGATATCGACAGGCAGGCCGTCATTGGCATCAAAATCGATCGCCTTGTCGAGGATTGCCAGACGGACAAGCGGCTGGCTGATAAAATCGGGCAGGGCACAACGGGTATGGGGGATGGCAATGCCGTCGCCGATCCCGGTACAGCCAAGACGTTCACGTTCCATCAGCTGGTCGAGCACAAGCCGGGCATCGAGATCCTGGACAGAACTGCATGTCTGCACCACAAGATCCTCGAGAACCTGTTTTTTGCTGTTGGCAGATAACCCGACGATAATATCGTCAGGCGACATGAACGTGTTGATTTTCATGGATAAATTTCCGGATCCGAGTCCTGATAACTCATCATCTTAATGATTGAAGCACCCTTTTAAGGGCTTGTGCCGGGGATGTCAATACAGCAGATATGCTTCTAACGGTTGAACTGTTTGCCCAGATAGACGTTCTGGACATTCGGGTCATTGACCACGTCTTCCGGTGTCCCGGATTTGATGATCATCCCGTCATGCATGATATAGGCGCGGTCAACAATGTTCAGGGTGTCGCGGACATTGTGATCGGTGATCAGGACGCCGAGCCCGTGGCTTTTCAGCTGGATGATCAGATCCCTGATCTCGTTCACTGCAATCGGATCAATGCTGGCCAGCGGTTCATCGAGCAAAAGGAAGGTCGGCCGGGCCGCAAGGGCACGGGCGATTTCGACACGCCGACGCTCACCACCGGAAAGGGTCAGCGCACTGGCATGGCGCAGATGGGCGATGTTGAATTCGGTCAGCAGCTCTTCGAGCATGATGTTGCGGATTTCCGGATCGCTCTCAATGATCTCAAGAATGGCCCGGATGTTCTGCTCAACGGTCAGCCCCTTGAAGATGCTGGATTCCTGCGGCAGATAGCCGATACCCAGCTGGGCCCGGCGAAACACCGGTACCGTGGAAATATCGGTCTGGTCGAGCAGGATGCGGCCTTCATCGGCGCTGATGACACCTGATATCATGTAGAAGCAAGTGGTCTTGCCTGCACCATTGGGGCCCAGCAGACCCACCGCCTCACCCCGCCTAACATGCAGCGAGACATTCCGCACAACCCGCTTCTGATCATAGGATTTGCCGATCTGCTGTGCCACAAGCCCGGAAACACCAGGGGCGTTGTGAACAAGACGCGGCTGTCCATGCTGGGTTGATTGCTGGGTCATCATGTCTCCGACGATTGTGCAGCAGCGTTATGACTTCTTGCCGGTTGACATATCCTGTCGGAAAAATGTTCACCCTGAACAAGTTGATGGGATGAATTTATATAAATTTTTCCCTGATTTCAACCGGTTCTTGCTTGTCCTTCCGATCGTATCAAGGCTTCGCCTATGGGGTGAAGACACCACCCACCCGGCCGCCGGTGGCGGTCATGGTCGAAATGCCGGTCACGGTGTTGATCTCAGCCTTGTCACCGGTCATGCGGTTGCTACCATCGAGAATCTCGACCGACCCTGTCAGGATGGCGATCCCGCTGGCGCGGGTATAGGTGATGTTTTCGGCCCGGGCCTCGCGGTTTCGGTCGGCTTCCGGGCTGAACACCTCAGCGTTGCCGAAGGCACGGATGGCGGTGAAATCACGTTCCCCGGCATCGAGATCAACCTCGATACGGTCACCATTGATCCGCTGGCCGTTGCTGAGCGCGATCTGCGCCGTTCCGGTGGCGACCACGAGGCGTTCACCACGGTTGTAGACGATTGTCTCGGTTGCCGTAACAGTCCCGTCATCAGCGGTGATGGTGAGGTCACCGCCGCGGAGACGGGCGACATTTGTCTCAAGGCTGTATTCGATGGTCCCGGCCACGGCCTGATAATCAGGTTCCGTCAGTTTGGCCCCGCCCTCGCCGACGATGCGGCTGATATTGATATCATCGCTGCTGTCTGCCGCGTTTTCAGTATAATCCGCGGTGATCGTGTCCGCTTCCAAAACAGTGTTGCCCTGGGTCGCCACAGCGTTGCCGGTGGCGATGTATTGGCGGTCATCACGCCGCCATTGCAGGCTTTCATCAGCTTCGACAACAAGCGGCTCTCTCGACGGCGAGGAAGATTGCGCCACAGCCATCTGCGGGGCCATCATCACGGCAAGGGTCAACAAAACAAGCGTACGGGCGGAAAACAACGTGGCGGACATGATGATGGGTTACTCCTCTGTGCGAATACCCTGATTGAGGATGAGTCTGGCCTTGCCGGTGAAGGTCACATCGCGGGCTTCCTCGTTGATGATCATACCGGCGGAATTCACCCGGGCGTTGGGGCTGAACCCCCTGACGGGCACTTCCGAGATGATCATCCCGGTATCAAGATTGGTGAAAGCTTCATCGGTCAGCAGCGTGTAGCCCAGATCGGGGCGGACAATCACCACCCGGCCCTTGAGATTGACGGTGTTGCGAACACGCGAGAAATCCCCCTCATTGGCCCGGATCGTGATCGGGTTGCCGGTCTTGGTATCGACCCGGGCCCGAGGCCCGGTCATCAGCACCCGGTCGGGGGTTTCGGTGTTTTCGGCAGCTGTCTCGGCGAGCAGAACGAAATCATTGCCGTCCTTGGTGATGCCGCGATAGGAAAGCCCTTCCATCTGGACATTGCCGGCGTCATCGAGATCAGCTTTTTCGGCACTGACCTGAACTTCCAGTTTGCTATCCTGAAGATTGACGAGTGCCAGCCCGAGCAGCGCGATCACACCCAAACTTGCCGCAACCAGCAGCAGTTGGGTCCGCCTGCGGGAGGTGTCGCTGGCAATGCTGGTGGCGATGCTGTCCTCAGACATCTGCCGGGGCGCAAAACTGAACCCTGATGCGGGTTTTTCCTTGATATCACCGTGATCGGCCATGATGCCCCCGCTGCCGCCCGTCAATGGGCGAAAATATCAACACTGCCGAAGCCTTCGAGATCCATGGCGGCCCGGACAGGCAGAAAGGCAAACGCCGCCCGGGCTGTCGCGGTGCGGCCTTCGCGGTCAAGACGGCGATCCAGTTCCGCACGGATGGCGTGCAGATAAAGCACATCATTGGCAGCATAAACCTGTTGTTCGGGGGTGAGTTCGGCCGCCCCCCAATCCGATGACTGCTGCTGCTTGGAAATCTCAATGCCGAGAACCTCGCGGACAAGTTCGCTGAGCCCGTGGCGATCGGTATAGGTCCGGATCAATTTCGAGGCGATCTTGGTGCAATAGACCGGGCCGTTCACAGGCCCGATCCCGTGGCTCAGTGCGGCAAGATCAAAACGGGCAAAATGAAAGAGTTTTTCAACGGTTTCATCAGCCAGCAACCGCGCCAGATTGGGCGCCGGTTTCTGCGGATGACTCATCTTCACCAGATGCGCTTCACCATCACCGCTCGAAATCTGCACAAGGCAAAGCCTGTCACGATGCGGATTAAGCCCCATGGTTTCGGTGTCGATGGCAACGCAGGCCCCGAGATCGAGATCAGCGGGAAGATCATCCTGATAGAAATGGATGGGGGCTTTGCTGGGCATGGTCATGATCCGTCACTGGCAAGAAGCGCCAACATACCACAGCACAACCCGAGACAGCAATACATCGACTTGACCAAATGCCCTCTCTGGCGGGATAGTAGAGACAAGACTACAGAACGTTTTTTTGATGAATTCCTCGACCGTGCCAGAAACACCCCCCGATCCAGGCCAGCTTGCCGAAGCCCGGCGTGATGGCATGAAAGCCGGGCTCGGTATTCCCGGGCTGAGCATCTTTGCCACCATGCTCGGTTTTGCGGCGATTGCCCGGGAAGCCGGGTTTGATCTGCCGATGACGCTGACGACGACAGCCCTTGTCTGGGGGATGCCCGGACAAGTGGCGATGGCAACCCTGCATACGGCAGGGGCTTCGGCCTTTGTTATCATCACGGCGGTGGCCCTCGCCAATATGCGGATGCTGCTGATGACAGTATCGGGGATGGCGATCATGGGGCTGACACGGGATCATGTGCCGTTCTGGGAGAAACTGCTGCTGGTGCAGATGCTGGCCATCACCTCCTGGTTGCAGATCGGCAGCCTCGAAGGTGAGCGGCCGCCCCGGCTGATAAGGTCGTATTTCATCGGTATGGCCGGGATGCTTTACGGGTTGGGGATGCTGGGCACAGCTTTTGGCTATTATATGGATGACTGGGTCAACCCGCATATCATGCTGGCGATCATGGTGATCACGCCGCTTTATATCCTGCTCATGGTCATCAACGCCCGGCGGCTGATGATGCGGATTGCCGGGGTCTCGGGCGGTGTGCTCTGCCCGCTGCTCTATCCGCTGCTGGGGGAATGGTCGATCCTGATCGGCGGTGTTGTCGGCGGCACGCTGGTGGTGATGCTCTGGCCGCAGAAAAGAGGCAGCGATGGCTGAATTGTGGCTGCTCGTTTTGCTCGCCTTTCTCGGCACTTTCGGCTGGCGACTGCTGGGGGTCGTTGTCGGCAACCGGATTGATCCGGAAAGCCGGTTTTCGATCTGGATCAATGCTGTCGCCTACGCCATGGTTTCCGGGGTGATGATGCTGATCGTTGTCTTCCCCAACGGCCTTGTAGCTGAAACAAGCCTCAATGCCCGGCTGGCCGCGCTGGTCCTGGCACTCGGGGTAATGGTCTGGCGGCGGGATATGGTGATCGCTGTGATGGCCGGGCTCGCTGCTTATGCGGCCGTCGCATATTTTCCGGCCTGACCCCTGTACATGAGGCAAACCGGCCTATATCATGACGAAAGTTGAATATCCGGAATTGAATACATGAATGCCGAAGAGATTATTGAAAAGCTAGACCTTCGCCCCCATCCCGAAGGCGGCTGGTACAAAGAAACTCTTGTTTCCCGCAATAAAAATGGTCTCCGTTCCGATGTATCGGCTATCTACTTTCTGCTGAAGGAAGGTGAAACGGCGCATTGGCATAAAATCACCGATGCTGCCGAAATCTGGAGCTGGCACGCTGGCGCGGCGCTCTCGCTCTATCGCAAGCAAGGCGATGAACCTGTCGAAATTCTCAAACTCGGCTGTGACTTGAGCCAGGGTGAACGGCCGCAGGTGATCATCCCCAAAGGAGCGTGGCAGGCCGCCAGTGCCAAGGAAGGCTGGGTTCTCGCCAGCAACATCGTCGCCCCGGGGTTTGATTTCAACACCCTCGAACTGGCCCCGCCAGGGTTTGAACCCGGCTTCGGCATCTAGTCTTTTTCAGGCTCCTGTCCCAACCCCGGCCGCCCTTAATCAAAGGCGCTTTCCGGGGTATATTTTTGTCTTGACCCTGTCTCGCAATCGTGAGATTGAGAATTGTTCTCATTTCTGCATCAGGGTTCTTGAACCATGAAAATTATGCCTGCCTTCGCCCTTGCAATCTGCATGGTGCTGCTGTCACCGCTATCCGCTTTCGCGCAGGAACTGAACGTCTATTCCTATCGGAATCAGCAGTTATTGCAGCCGTTTCTTGATGCGTACACGGCGAAGACGGGGACGACGTTCAATGTTGTCCATGCCCCGAAAGGGCTGGCGCAGCGGCTTAAGGCCGAAGGTTCATCTTCGCCGGCTGATCTTGTGCTGACGGTGGATGTCTCACGGATTGCGGAATTGAAGGACCTTGATCTGCTGGCCCCGCTCAATTCCCCTGTCATTGAGGCGCGTGTGCCGGCATGGCTGCGTGACAAGGATGACCGCTGGACAGCTCTTTCAACCCGTGCCCGGATTATCGTCACCGCCAGAGACCGCGTCCCGGCGGGAGCGATCACCCGTATTGAGGATCTTGCCGACCCCCGATGGAAAGGGCTGATCTGCACCCGCAAGGGGAGCCATGTCTATAACCGGGCCCTGCTGGCCTCGCTGGTGGCACATCATGGCGAAGCCGAGGCTGAACAATGGGTTGAAGGGCTCGTCGCCAATCTCGCCCGCAAGCCCCAGGGCAATGATCGGGCCCAGGCCAAGGCGATCTATGCCGGCCAGTGCGATATCGCCATCATGAACACCTATTATTACGGCAAGATGAAATTCAATACTGAAAACCCGGAGCAGCGGGAATGGGCCTCGGCGTTGCGGCTGGTCTATCTCAATCAGGATGATCGCGGTCAGCACGTCAATATTTCAGGCGGCGGGATTGTGAAATTCTCAGACCGGGCGGATGAGGCGAGGGCTTTTCTCGAATGGCTGACCGGCGAGGAAGCTCAGCAGATTTACGCCAGCACCAATTATGAATTCCCGGTGAACCCCGAGGCCGAACCCGACAGCGAGGTGGCCTCATGGGGACGTTTCAAAACCGATACCCTGCCGATCAATGCCCTTGCCACCCATGCGGCCACTGCCCAGATGATTATCGACCGCACCGGCTGGTAATACCGGCGACGGCTTATTCTGTTTGCAGCCGCAGCAAACTGTGTCATCGTCTTCCGGCATCATGAGAAATGATGCCGGTTTTCTTTTGAACAGGTGAATGATGTCAGGGCGTGATTGGATGGCCGGATTGCTGCCATGGGGATTTATCTTCTTTGCCGGCACGGCCTGGGGGCTTTCCTTCTCGCTGGGGAAAATTGCTGTTGAATCCGGCATTGCGCCGCTCGGGATTACCCTTTTTCAGACCATTGTCTCAGCCGGACTGCTGTTTCTTGTCTGCCTGATCCGGGGGCGGCCGCTTTTGGCCATCATTACCAATATCCGGCTGGTTCTGGTGATCGCGATGCTGGGGGCAGTCATTCCCAGCCCCATTCTCTATATTGCCACCGATCATCTGCAGGCGGGTATTCTGGCCATCACCATTGCCTTTATTCCGATGATCACCTACGGCGCATCAATCCCACTCGGCTATGAGAAATTCAACATCATCCGGGTGATGGGGCTGGTCATGGGGGTGGTGGCGATCATGCTGATCTCGCTGCCTGAAAACAGCCTGCCTGACCGTTCGGCGATCCCCTGGATCCTTTTTGCCATGCTGGCTGTGTTCTGTTACGCGACCGAAAATATTGTTCTGGCGGCACGGTCGGCGGCGACGCTTGGCCCGATCAGGCTGGCGCTCGGGATGAATGTTGCGGCTGCGATCATCATCGCCCCATTTGTTTTCTGGTCCGGGACATTCGCCTGGCCGAGCAGCGCCATGACAGAGGTTGATCTCGCCCTTGCCGGGCTCGGGGTGATCTCGGTGCTGGCCTATACGATGTTCATTTACGCTGTCAGCCGCTATGGCCCGGTCTTTGCCAGCCAAACAGGTTATATCGTCACCCTGACGGGGGTATTCTGGGGGATGTGGATTTTTGGGGAAAGCCACTCGATCTGGGTCTGGGGGGCGCTGGCTGCGCTGATCGTCGGTCTTGTTCTGGTCAAGCCCAACAAGGCCGATGCCGCCGAGACAGCCTAGAGACTGATGACTGGGAACCAGTCTTCGCGTAGCCGCTCACCATCTTCCATCTGATGGCCGGGAAATGGCGGCGATGTCCGCCCGGGGCGGGTCACATAGCGGGCATCATCACCGACATAGCGCAGTGAAAGCGCCCGCCGCCGTGCCGCCTGCATATTGCCGCGGGCACCGTGCACGGCCCGGAAATGAAAGGCCACGGCATCACCGGGCTGCATCGACCATTCCCGGATTTCATAGTCATCAGGGTCACGGTCCGGGTCAGGTACCGGCAGGTAATCCTCTTCATCCGGATAAAACGCATCCTCGTTGAGCCAGCGGACAGGCAGCACCATCTTATCCCAGCGATGCGATCCGGCGATTGTCCGCAGCGTCGCTTCCTCGACGGGATCAACGGGAATCCAGAAACTGACATTCTGCATCCCGTCGACAAAATAATAGGGGGCATCCTGATGCCAGGGGGTGGGTTTTGCAGTGCCTGGTTCCTTGACCAGCACATGATCATGAAAAATCTGGGCAGATGATGACCGCATCAGTTGGGCGGCGGCCGCAGCGGCAGGCGAATGCCGCATGACCTTTTCGATGGCGGCGATGCGTTGCCAGTTGCAGTAATCATCGAAAAACCGGCCGGTATCACCGTCTTTGGTGTTTTCCGCGGCATAGGGGCCGGGGGAGGCCATGTTTTCCTCGATGCCCTCGGCGATCACCTCGACCCAGTCACGAAACAGCCCGGGCAGAAATACAACACCGTCACGGTCAAAGGCCTCAACGGTGGCTTCATCAAGTTCCGGCAGTGATGGCATCGGTCACCCCCTTGCCTCGGTCGCTTGAGGCTTCTAGATTAAATGACAGTACCACGCTGCGTTCAAAAGGAAAGTCTCATGAGCCATCGCCCCGTTCCGGCATCATCCCCGCGGTTGCGCCGATCGTTGCTGGCTGTGCCGGCCTCATCGATGAAGATGATGCAGAAAGCTGTCGGCACCGCGGCGGATGCCGTGTTCCTTGATCTGGAAGATGCGGTGGCAGCCCCCGAAAAGGATGCTGCCCGGCAATCTGCCATCAGCGCGCTCAAGGAACTCGATTGGCGTGGTGCAGGCAAGACCATCGCCCTGCGGGTCAACGGGCTCGATACGATTTGGACTGTTGCCGATCTGGTGGCGGTGGTCGGTGAGGCCGGGGCGCATCTCGATACCATCATCATTCCGAAACTCGGTGGCCCTGAGGATCTCTATGCTGTCGATACCATTGTCACGCAACTGGCCGGCGCCGGAGGGTTTGCACCGCCCGCTCTCGAAGGCCTGATTGAGACAGCTGCCGGGGTCACCAACCTTGAGGCCATCGCCCGCTACAATAGCGAGATCGGCAGCCCGCGCCTTGAAGCTCTGCATTTTGGCGCCGGTGATTACGCCGCCAGCGTTTCGGCACGGACTGTCGAGATCGGCGGGCTGAACCCCGATTACCCCGGTGATCAGTTTCATTTTGCAGTCTCGCGGATCGTCGCCGCTGCCCGGGCCAACGGCATCGTGCCAATGGACAGCGCCTATGGTGATTTCAATGACCCCGAGGGTTATAGTGCCGCTGCAAAACGTGCTGCTGCCATCGGGATGAACGGCAAATGGGCGATCCATCCGTCGCAGATCGACCTGGCCAATCAGGAATTCTCCCCCAGTGCAGAAGAAGTGGGGCGAGCCCAGGCCATTCTTGAGGCTCTGGATACAGCCGCGGCAGAGGGCCGTGGGGCTGTCCGCTATGAAGGCAAGATGATTGATGCCGCCAACGAACGCATGGTTCGCGCCATCCTTGCCCTCGATGATCAGATTAAACAACGAAAGTGATACCCCATGGCAAAGCCCAGCATTTACATGACCCGGCGGTGGCCGGCTGAATCCGAACAGGCGCTCTTTGAGGCCTTTGACGTGACCTATGATCCTGATGATGGCCAGAAGACCTCCGCCGAACTGGCTGAGGCAATGCGCCAGCATGATGCCATCGCCCCGACGGTGACAGACCCGATGGGCCGCGAGACGATCGAAGCCGCTGCAGGGGGCTCCTGCAAACTGATCGCCAATTTCGGGGTCGGTGTGAACCATATTGATCTGGCGGCCGCCCACGCCAACGGAATGCAGGTCAGCAACACCCCCGGGGTGCTCACCGATGCAACCGCGGATATCGCGCTGACCCTGATGCTGATGACCATGCGGCGTGCCGGTGAGGGCGAACGTGAAGTCCGCGCCGATGGCTGGACAGGCTGGCGGCCAACTCATCTTCTCGGACAGCAGATGACTGGCAAAACGCTGGGGATCATCGGCATGGGCCGGATCGGCAAGGCCACTGCGGCCAGGGCGGCCCTCGGCTTTGGCATGAAGGTGGTGTTCTACAACCGCTCGCGGGTTGAAAACCTCGGTGGCTTTGACGGTGAGCAGCTGGATACCGTGGCCGATGTCTGCGCGGCGGCGGATATTGTCAGTCTGCATTGCCCGGGCGGGGCTGAAACACGGCACATTCTGGGGCCGGAAGCTCTCGCTGCGATGAAACCGACCGGTGTTGTCATCAACACAGCGCGCGGTGATGTGGTCGATGAAGAGGCGCTTGCCGATGCGCTCCATGGCGGCCGGATCGGCGGTGCCGGGCTTGATGTCTTTCAGGGTGAACCGGTGATCAATCCGCGGTTGCGTGATGCCCCCAATACCGTGCTGCTGCCGCATCTCGGGTCGGCCACGGTGGAAACCCGCAACGCCATGGGGATGACGGTGGTGGAAAACCTGAAAGCCTTCTTTGCCGGCAAGGATCTCCCCAACCCTGTGATGCCATGATCGCTGATCTTGTGGCAAAAGCCCGTCAGGGCTTTGACGCAGCCCTTGAGGCGGCGGCCCCGGCACGGGCGATGGCTCCGGCACTGGCCGGGCTGGAAACACCCCCGGATGCGATCCTCGCCATCGGCAAGGCTGCGGCGGCGATGGCCCGCGCCTGCCGCGAGCACGGCCTGCAGGCCCCGGGGCTGATCATCACCAATCCCGAAAACGCTGTTGCGGTGGAAGGGTTCAGCCTCATCAGCGGTGGCCATCCTGTGCCCGATGACGGCAGTCTCAACGGTGCTGAGGCAGCGATTACCCTTGTCGAGGGGCTGGGCGAGGGGCAGCATCTGCTGGTGCTGCTTTCCGGCGGCGGCTCAGCGCTCATGGCCAAGCCGATCGGTGACCTGACACTGAACCACAAGCGCCTGATCAACGAGGCCCTGCTCGCCAGTGGCCAGGATATTCATCGCATGAACGCGGTCCGGCGGCTCTTTTCAGCAGTCAAGGGCGGCCGGCTGGCGGCTCTTGCGGCTCCGGCACGTGTCACCCAATGGGTGCTGTCGGATGTCCCCGGCGATCATCTGGCCTCGATCGCCAGTGGGCCCTTTGCCCCTGATCCCTGGTCCTTTGATGAGGCCCTGGCCTGCGTCAGCGAGGCCGGCATCGATCAGTATGACTGGGCCCGGGAGGCTCTGACCGCCATGGAAGGCGGGCTGTTGCCGACGCCCCTGCGCCCTGATGATCCCGTCTTTGAGCGGGTCGAAAGCCAGGTTCTGGCCAGCAATGCGCTCTGTGTCAATGCGGCGGCAGAAAGCCTCGGCGGGGCGGTGCAGCCGTTGCCGGAATTGACCGGTGATGCGCTTGCAATGGGGCGTCTGCTGGCCCGCCATATCAAGGCAACGGCAGCTCCCTTTTGCGGGGTCACCGGTGGTGAAACTGTCGTCACGCTTCCCCGGGATCACGGGCTCGGCGGGCGGTCGCAGGCACTGGCATTGTCTTTTTTGCTGGCCATGCAGAACGCGGATTTCGATTGGGTTCTGCTGGCTGGCGGAACCGATGGCCGTGACGGGCCCACCGATGCCGCAGGGGGGCTGGTGACAAGCGCCATGGCGATTGACCGCGACAAGGCCGAAGCAGCGCTCAACAGCCATGACAGCAATCCCTTCCTCGCCTCCATTGGCGGCCTCTTGCACTGCCCGCCAACCGGAACGAACCTTGCCGATATCGCCCTTGTCCTGACTGCACCCCGGGGCTGAGATTCACCCGAATAGAGACTGGCGCATCGCCGGGTGATCCCCTATATAGGGGCAGATACAGCATTCCAATCCGAAAGGATCACGCCATGACCGAAGGTCTGAGCCATCTCGGCAAAACCAGCAGCCTGCCGCAAAGTCCGGAAGAGGCCGTTCTCGACCGTGTGCCCAACCCGCATCCGGATACGATGTTCGTGGCCCGCTTTGTCCAGCCTGAATTCACCTCGCTCTGTCCGGTGACGGCACAGCCTGATTTCGCCCATCTGGTCATCGATTACGTGCCCGACCAGTGGATGGTGGAAAGCAAGTCGCTGAAACTTTTTCTCGGGGCATTCCGCAATCATCAGGATTTTCACGAAGCCTGCACCGTTGGCATCGGCAAGACGCTGGCTGAATTGCTGAACCCGCATTGGCTTCGGATCGGCGGTTACTGGTACCCGCGCGGCGGCATGCCGATCGATGTTTTCTGGCAGCACGGCACCTGCCCTGAGCAGGTCTGGGTGCCGGATCAAGGTGTCGCCCCCTATCGCGGGCGTGGCTGATCAGCCTGCAAGGCGGCCGAGGGCCCGCTCAAACATCAGCTTGTCAACATTGCCGCCGGAGACAACCACCACGGTGGTTCTGTCTTTCAGTGAGATCGATCCATTGAGCGCTGCTGCAAGGGCCGCCGCACCCCCGGGTTCGACAACGATCTTGAAATGCGTCCAGGCAAAAGCCATCGCATCGAGGGCATCGTCATCACTGAAAACGAGACCCGCCCGGCAATGCGCCTGATTGATCGGGAAGGTCATCTCGCCCGGCTGGGGTGTCAGGATCGCATCACAGATCGACCGTGCCGCCGGATCCACCCGGCAGCGTTCACCAGTCTCGAGCGAGCGGCGGAAATCATCAAAATTTTCAGGCTCGGCAGCATAGATGGCCGCCTCGGGAAAATGTTCGTGGAAACCGAGGCTGACCCCGGCCAGAAGCCCGCCGCCGCCGGTACAGCAGATCAACTGATCTGGGGTGATCCCGCGGGCCTGGCATTCTTCGCCGATCTCAGCCCCCATGGTGCCCTGTCCGGCGATCACCGGGGCAAAATCGAAGGGCGGGATGATCGCGGCGTTGTTTTCCTCAGCGATCCTTGTGCCGATCTCTTCACGGCTTTCCTGATAGCGATCATAGGTCACCACCTCGCCGCCAAGGGCGCGGGTGCCATCGATCTTGGCCTTGGGGGCATCTTCCGGCATGACGATGATCGCACGAATGCCGCGGGCGGCAGCGGCGGCCGATACTGCCTGGGCATGGTTCCCCGAAGACCACGCAACAACGCATTCAACACTGTCATCCAGCATACCGACAGCGTTGCAGGCCCCGCGAAATTTGAACGATCCTGTGCGTTGCAGGCATTCCGCCTTGATCAGAACCTCGCCACCGAGCATGGCATTGACCCGTGGCGATGAAAGCAGCGGTGTCACCACGGCATGATCCTTGATCCGGGCCCGGGCGGCGGTAATATCACGATAATCGGGAGCAGGGGTGTTCATTCTCGGCCTCATGCATGTTGTGATGTTCGATTATTGACGCTGTGGTCTCGTCTAGACAAGGAATATCTTGAAGAATGGAAGGCTTGTGCCTATGCTGCATCGCATTAACCTTTCCATGAGAGATTTGGAACAATGATGACTGGTGAAGCACAATTTGGCGGGTCATGTGTAGCCCTTGTGACGCCGTTCCGTGATGGTGCCGTTGATGAAGCGGCGTTCCGTCAACTGGTGAACTGGCAGATCGAGCAGGGAACGCGCGGCCTTATTCCGGTGGGAACAACCGGGGAATCCCCGACGCTGAGCCACGATGAGCATAAACGGGTTGTGGAAATCTGTATCGAGGAAGCTGCCGGACGGGCCCAGGTGATCGCCGGGGCGGGGTCAAACTCCACTGCTGAGGCTGTTGATTTCGCTATCCATGGTGAAGCCGCCGGGGCTGACGGGCTGCTCGTGGTGACCCCCTATTACAACAAGCCAACCCAGGATGGCCTGAAACGGCATTATTCGGCGATTGCCGATGCGGTTTCAATCCCGGTTATTATCTATGATATTCCGGGGCGTTCCGTCGTCGCGATGAGCAACGCGACCATGGCTGAACTGGCCGACCATCCGCAGATTGGCGGGGTCAAGGATTCCTCGGCTGATCTGTCACGCCCGACCCATCTTCTGAACCGGATCGGGCCCGGGTTCAGCCAGTTGTCGGGTGAAGACGGCACGGCGCTCGCCCACCGCATTGCCGGTGGCCATGGCTGTATTTCCGTGACTGCGAATGTCGCCCCGGGGCTGCTGGCTGAAATGCACAACGCCTTTGATCAGGGTGATGTCAAGCGGGCGATGGAGATCAACGCCCTGTTGATGCCGCTGCATGAGGCCCTGTTCTGTGAAGCCAGCCCCGGCCCGGTGAAATATGCGCTTGGTCTGATGGGCAAATGCGACGATGGCCTGCGCGCGCCGCTGGGTGAGATTGCCGACACCTCCAAGGAAACCGTCAAGGCTGCTCTGCGTCACGTCGGTCTCCTGTCCTGATGATGGGAGCGTGTCATGGCCGGGGTGATATCGTCGGGTGCAGTGGCTGAAAACCGCAAGGCCCGCCATGACTACGAGATTGTCGAGATTATCGAGGCCGGGCTTGTGCTGCTTGGCAGCGAGGTGAAATCGTTGCGCCAGGGGCGGGCCAGCATCAACGAGGCCTATGCCAGCGATGAAGGCGGCCGGATCATGCTGATCAACGCCAATATCCCGGAATATGATGCTTCCCGCGACAAGCACGAACCGAAGCGCAAGCGGCCGTTGCTGCTCCACAAAAAGCAGAATAACCGGCTCATCGGCATGATCCAGCGTGAGGGCATGACCCTTGTCCCCCTGAAACTCTATTTCAACGATCGCGGGATTGCCAAACTCAGCCTTGGCATTGCCAAGGGGCGCAAGAAGCAAGACAAGCGCGAAGCGATCAAGAAACGTGATTGGGACAGGCAGAAAGCCCGCATTCTCAAGAACGGCTGAGCCCGGCGGCGGCTGTCGCACGATCAAAGACATCAAAGAACATGGCTTCGGTCAGGCGGCCGGTCTGGGTGTTGTAGCGTGAGCAGTGATAGGATGCGATCAACAGCCTTCCATCCGGCAGGCGATGCTCCCGGCCATGGCCGAACGGGTAATCCCTCTCCCGCAGCCCGAGAGCCTTAAGTGCCGAAAGATGGGCGATCCGGCCGAGGCTGATGATCACCTGTGTTTCAGTCATGGCGTCCATATCAGCGATCAGAAACTGGCGGCAGGTGGTGATTTCCGCTGTGGTGGGCTTGTTCTGCGGCGGCACGCAGCGGACAGCGTTGACAATCCTGATGCCGCTGAGGCTGACCCCGTCATCGGGGTCGGCACGGTAGGTGCCCGTGCTCAGTCCGAAATGATCGAGGGTCTTGAAGAGCAGATCACCGGCAAAATCACCCGTGAAAGGCCGCCCCGTCCGGTTGGCCCCGCGCATTCCCGGGGCGAGGCCGACCAGCAGGATCGGGGCATTCAGCGGCCCGTAGCCGTTGACAGGGGCATTGTGCCAGTCGGGATTGTTGCGGCGGGCTTCATCAAGAAAATCGGCCAGCCTCGGGCACAGCCGGCATGAAGCGGTGCGCTGGGGCGGAACCGTGGCCATGCTGATTACCGTTCGCGGCGATCGTCGATGATCTCGGCTTCGCCGCCATCATCATGGTGATGGTGATAGGAATACTGTTCCTGCCGGTCATCGGGGCTATGCTCACGCGGGGGCCGGGCAATGTACTGCCGCAGGGTTTCGACATCAATAAAATCATCGGTCTGGCGACGCAGGGTATCAGCCATCAGCGGCGGCCGTGTCTGAACGGTGGAAACCACCGAAACCCTGATCCCGAGATCCTGGATTTCATGGATGAGACGGCAGAAATCACCATCCCCTGAAAACAGGATCGCATGGTCGATATGCGGCGCCAGTTTGAGCATATCAAGCGCCAGTTCCATATCCATATTGCCCTTGATCCGGCGTTTACCGGTTTCCTGATCCGTGAACTCGCGGGTGGATTTCGTGACCATGGTGTAGCCGTTGTAATCCAGCCAGTCGGAAAGTTTCCGGATCGGCGCATAATCAGCCCCGTCGGGCAGGGCGGTGTAATAATAGGCCCGCAACAGACGGCCTGAGGTTTTCAGCAGGGTAAGCAGTTTTTCGTAATCGACCTCAAAGCCGAGACTGCGCGCCGTGGCGTGGAAGTTCGATCCGTCAATAAAGACAGCAAAACGATCATCTTTGCGGATGTGAAAAGGGGTATCGACCATGTTTTTAACTTTCTGAAAAAAGAGTTGAGTAATGAGTTGAAAAATATACAAATACAGCGTTGCAATTTACCGTGGCAACATCGAATACCCTATTATGACAGGATAAAAGTGTCAATATGTCCCAATCCCCCATATACCTTGGCATTGGTGCCAACCTTACCCCGGATGGGTTTGACAGCCCCCGTGAAGGCTGCCTTGCAGCACTGGATTCGCTGACAGCAGAGGGGATCACGGTGGTTGCCGTTTCTCCCTGGTACAAGACAGCCCCTGTCCCGGCTTCGGATCAGCCGTGGTTCCAGAACGCTGTCGTGCAGGTCGAGACATCGCTTGAGGCCGCCGCCCTGATGGCTGTTCTGCATGACCGCGAGAGCCGTTTCGGCCGGGTGCGTTCACAGCGCAACGAAGCCAGGGTACTCGATATTGATATTGTCGATTTCCGCGGCCAGGTCCGCAACGATAACCTCAATCTGCCGCACCCGCGGATGCATCAACGGGGCTTTGTGCTGATCCCTCTTCGCGACCTTGATCCGGCGTGGCAGCATCCGGTTTCAGGTGTGTCCATCGATAATCTGATCGCTGCCCTTGATCCCGCAGAAGAGGTTCTGCCCGCCTGATATAAGTCTTGCGCTGGCGGGCCGATGGGCGTATATATCCCGCACCAACCCCGACATGATGGAGCACAGCATGGCCCGCGTTACGGTAGAAGATTGTATTGAAAAAATCCCCAACCGGTTTGATCTGGTTCTGACAGCCGCCCAGCGTGCCCGGGGCATTCTTTCCGGCGACCCGCTGACAGTTGACCGTGACAATGACAAAAACCCTGTTGTGGCCCTGCGCGAAATTGCTGAAGAAACCATTTCCGTCGATGAGGTCAACAACGAGCTGATCTCCTCGCTGCAGCGGATCAAGCGCCGTGAGGAAGAGCAGGCCGCCATTGATGAGGCTGCCAGCCTTGCCCAGGATGATATGGCCGCTTTCAACAGTGTTTTCGGTTCTGATTCAAGCGATGCCGAAGGGATGCAGATCGGTGTTGCCGGTGAAGCGGCCGATGAAGGGTCGTTTTCCGATGAAGGTTCATTTTCCGAAGAAGGATCATTTGCCGAGGAAGGTGATGCCGGGGAAGAGACCGAAAACTGAGGTTTCTGCCGCCTGCAGCGCGGCAATCTTTGACGGGAAAATTCCGGCATATTATAATTTCTGTATCTAAACTCCGGTGATGCAGGAACGGCGTGATCATTGAAACAGCCAAAGATCTGACCAAGAGAATCAAGTCCTATAACCCTATGGTGAACAAGGACAGGATGGAATCGGCCTTTTGCATGGCGGAAAAGGCCCATCGTGGCCAGTTGCGTTCATCGGGCGATCCCTATTTCACTCATCCTGTCGAGGTTGCCGAAATCCTCGCCGATATGCATCTTGATGAAGCGACCATCATCACCGCGCTGCTGCATGATGTTGTCGAGGATACGGATGTCACGCTCAACCAGATCAAGCGCGAATTCGGTGCCGAGATTGCCCGGCTGGTCGATGGCGTGACCAAACTGACCCGGCTGGAAATGCAGTCCGACAACAAGCAGGCGGAAAATTTCCGCAAACTGCTGCTGGCCATGAGCGAGGATATCCGGGTCCTGCTGGTCAAACTTGCTGACCGGACCCACAATATGCGGACAATTGACTATATCCCCGATGCAGCCAAAAGGGAGCGCATCGCTCGGGAAACGCTGCATATCTTTGCGCCGCTTGCGGAACGCGTTGGTGTCTCGCATTTTCAGCATGAACTCGAAGACCGTGCCTTTACCGTCATCAATCCGGAGATGCGGAAGACCATTCTCAACCGGCTTGATGATGTGGTGTCGAAATCGGAAAAGACAGTCGAACGCATCTGCGAGGAGCTGACAAAGACGCTCAAGAAAGCCGGGCTCAAGGTCAAGGTCGAAGGCCGCCAGAAAACACCCTATTCAATCTGGCGCAAGATGCAGCGGCAGAAGGTTGAGATGGAAGAACTCTCCGATATCATGGCGTTCCGGGTCATTGTCGGCAGTGAAGAGGAATGCTACCGCGCACTGGGCATCCTGCATCTCCACTACCCGATGGTGATGGGGCGCTTCAAGGATTACATCTCAACCCCGAAACGCAACCGCTACCGGTCGCTGCATACCGGGGTGATCGGCCCGCTCAAGAAAAAGATCGAAATCCAGATCCGCAGTCATGAGATGCATGAGATCGCCGAACACGGTGTGGCGGCGCATTGGCACTACAAGGAATCCGGCAAGAAGATCCATCGAGAAGAAGTCAGCACGATGAAATGGCTGAACGATCTGGTCAACATTCTGGAACACGCCGGTTCTTCCGATGAATTTCTCGAACATACCCAGATGGAGATGTATTCCGATCAGGTGTTCTGCTTCACCCCGAAAGGGGCGCTGATCAACCTGCCGAAAGGGGCCACAGCCATCGATTTCGCCTATGCTGTCCATTCTGATATCGGCAATCACTGTGTCGGGACCCGGATCAACGGCCGGACACGGCAGTTGGCGACGGTGCTTAACAACGGTGATCAGGTGGAGATCATCACCGATCAATCCGCAAAGCCCAGCCCGGAATGGGAAAACTGTACTGTCACCGGCAAGGCCAAATCGGCCATCGGCCGGTTCACGCGCATTGAAAAACAACGGGAATTCAGCCGCCTCGGCGAAGCTCTTGTCCGCAAGACCTTTCGTCAGGCCAAGCGCAAACTGGAAAACCGGCATCTGCCGCCGTGCCTCACCCATTTCAACCTCAACAGCGAAGAGGAACTGTTTGCCCGTGTCGGCGAGGACAGGATCAAGCCGGAAGAGATCTATCAGATCGTCTTTCCTGAAGCCCGCCGACCGAAAGCCCGCAAACTCGGGGCCAAAACCCGCAAGCCTTCGCTCAACATCAAGGGGCTTATTCCCGGCATGGCTGTTCATCACGGCAGTTGTTGCCATCCGCTGCCGGGCGATCGGATCGTCGGGATCGTGACCACCGGCAAGGGGATCACTGTCCACCGTGTCGATTGCCAGAACCTTGAGAAGTTCAGCGCCATGCCGGAATTGTGGCTCGATATTGAATGGGAACGCGATACACCGGGCAGTGTCGCCGCCCGGCTTGAGGTCGTGCTGTCCAATGAACATGGCAGTCTGGCCTCTGTGGCGACGCTGATCAGTCGCTTTGAAGGCAATATCACCAATATCCAGTTGGTGAACCGGTCGGTTGATTTTTTCACCTTTATCTTCGATGTAGAGGTGGGCAGCGTCCGGCACCTGACCGCCATCGTTGCCGCCATGCGTGCCGATCCTTTTGTTGAAAGCGTAGAACGAGCCAAAACCTGATGCTGTTTCGTCCCCGTACCCGTTCTTTTATGCGTCGTCTCATGGCCTTTTTCTGGCCCCGCAAGGGGATCAAACGCGGATGGATTTATCTGCTGATGCGGATGCTGCGCCTGCGGTCGACCGATTATGCGCTGGCGGCGGGTTTTGCGAGTGGTGTTTTTGCTTCCTTCACGCCGCTGATTGGGGCGCATATCCTGATTTCCTGTGCTGTTGCCTGGCTGATCCGCGGCAATATGTTGATGTCAGTGATCGGCACTGCCGTCGGCAATCCCTGGACCTTCCCCCTGATCTGGGCATTGATCTATTCGGTGGGATCATTGATAATCGGGGTCGATCCTGTTTTGCAGGATGTATCAGGTGTGACCTACACCACATTCCTTGAAGCCCCGGGTACTGTCTTTATCTCCATGATTGTTGGAGGTGTTGTGACCGGTTCCTGTTTTGGTCTGGTGGCTTTTCTGCTGGGCTATGGCTTTGCACCGCAAATTCGCAAGCAGTTGCAGCGCATCAAGGATGAACGGCTGGGTCGCCTCAGGTTAAGGAGAAAGACAAATGGCTGAAACAGGACGGGCGGTGCGGCTGGGTGTCAATATTGATCATGTGGCCACATTGCGTAATGCCCGCGGGGGCACGCATCCTGACCCTGTCAACGCGGCGATGCTGGCCATCGCTGCCGGGGCTGACGGGATCACCGCGCATCTGCGCGAAGACCGTCGCCATATCGTCGATGATGATATCGGCAGGCTGATGGCAGCGATCACCAGGCCGCTCAACTTTGAAATGGCCGCCACCCGGGAGATGGTCGATATTGCGATCAGGCATCGCCCGAACGCGGCCTGTATCGTCCCGGAAAAGCGTGAAGAGATCACCACCGAAGGCGGGCTTGATGTGATCGGCCATCAGGATAAACTGGCCGGGATGGCAGCAGAACTGAAAGAGGCCGGGATCAGGGTATCACTTTTCATTGAGGCCGATACCGCCCAGATTGATGCCGCCGCAGCGGTCGGTGCGGATATCATTGAGCTGCATACAGGCGCCTATTGTCATGCCGAAGGGGCAGCCCGCGAAGCCGAATTGCGCCGCATCATTGCCGGGGCCAGCCATGGCCATGAACGGGGGCTCGAAATCCATGCCGGTCACGGCCTGACCTTTGATACAGTCGCCCCGATTGCCGCCATTCCCCAGATGAAAGAGCTCAATATCGGGCATTTCCTGATTGGTGAAGCGGTCATGATGGGGCTTGATGCGGCAATCGGCGAGATGCGCCGCCGCATGGATGAGGCCATCGCCGGATGATCATCGGGATCGGGACTGACCTCGTCAAGATTGACCGTATCGACCGCATCATTGAAAGGTTCGGTGGTCGGTTTCTTGACCGTGTTTACACCCCGGGTGAGCAGGCCGAGGCGGCATCGCGGCAACAAAAGGCCCGCTATTATGCCATGCGCTTTGCTGCAAAAGAGGCGGGCTGGAAGGCGCTTTCACCGCGGCGTGACAGCCGCATCGGCTGGCATGATTTTGAGATCACCAGCACGCCGGAAGGACGGCCGGTTCTGGCTTTTCACGGTCCTGCCAGAGAAGATTTTGAAAAAATGACCGGAAGCGACGGGCGGATCGATCTGTCGCTTTCAGATGATGGTGGGTTTGCCCTTGCTTTTGTCGTATTATCCGCGCCATAAGAGGCGGCTTATACAGGAATTGCCATGACCGATAACAAGAAGAATCCGAATTCTGCTGCCGAGTTTGCCAAGACGATCATTGTTGCCGTCGGTATTGCTGTGATTTTCCGGTCGCTGCTGTTTGAGCCGTTCAGCATCCCATCAGGGTCGATGATCCCGACCCTGCGCGTCGGCGACTATCTGTTCGTGTCGAAATATTCCTATGGCTATTCGCGTTATTCATTCCCGTTCGGGGCGATCCCGTTTTCCGGCCGGATCATGGGCGGTGAACCCGAACGTGGCGATGTTGTCGTCTTCAGGAAGCCTGGTGAGGAAAACATCGATTACATCAAGCGCCTTGTCGGTCTGCCCGGGGATGAGATCGCTGTCATCGAAGGCATCCTGCACATCAACGGTAAGCCTGTCGATCGCCGCATTGATGGCACGGCGCAGCACAATAATGGGCTCTACAGCCGCACCGCGACGGTCTATACAGAAACCTTCCCGGAAGGCCATGTCCACAAAATTCAGGAACTCGGCGATAACGACCGGATGGATAACATCGCCCCCCGGAAAGTCCCGGAAGGCCATTATTTCTTTATGGGTGACAACCGTGACAATTCTCGTGACAGCCGCGCCGAGATCGGTTTTGTGCCGTCGGAAAACCTCATTGGCCGGGCAGAGTTTCTGTTCTTCTCGCATAACGGTTCGGCCCGTTTCTATGAAATCTGGCGCTGGCCCTTTGCCATTCGCTTTTCCCGCATAGGCCAGGGCATTGAATAGGCCGGGCGACAGCGGCCGTGCTGCCGCCCGCCAGACCCTGCTGGAAAGAATTGGTTATCAGTTCAGGGATGAAACCCTGCTCAGCGAAGCGCTCAGTCACCCGAGCATCAATGCCAGCGGTGGCAACAGGCCTCACAACCAGCGGCTGGAATTCCTCGGTGACAGAGTCATCGGTCTGGTGATGGCAGATGTGCTGTTCGGGGCGATGCGCGATGAACGCGAAGGCTCGCTCACCCGCCGCTATGCTGATTGTGTCGAAAACGCACGGCTGGCCGAAATCGCCCGTGGCCTTGATCTGGCAGAGTCGCTCGAAACCATGCCCGATACCGATGAGCCGAAGACAGACAAAGTGCTGGCGGATGCGCTCGAAGCCCTCATGGGGGCGATCTGGCGCGACGGCGGTATTGAGGCCGTGCGCCCGGTGATCATGCGGATCTGGGGCGAGTTGCTGAGCGTCGGGACCAGCAAGCAGAAGGACAGCAAGTCACAGCTGCAGGAAATCGCCATGGAACGAAAGATGCCGTTGCCGCATTATCGGCTGGTTGATCGTACCGGGCCGGATCACGCCCCGGAATTCATCATCGAGGTCAGTTTTGACGGCCGCTCCACCGAGGCCCGGGGCCCCTCGAAACGTCAGGCGGAACAGAAGGCCGCAAGCCTCATGCTGGAAGAGATAACATGACCGAACATGACCAACCCAGAGCCGGTTTCGTTTCCCTGATCGGGGCGCCCAATGCCGGCAAATCAACGCTCATGAACACGCTGGTAGGGCAGAAGGTTTCGATCGTCACCCCGAAGGTCCAGACCACCCGTTCACGGGTTCGCGGCATCGCCATGCATGACGGCGCGCAGATCGTTTTTGTCGACACGCCGGGTATCTTCAAGCCGAAACGCCGCCTCGACCGGGCCATGGTCAGTGCGGCCTGGCAGGGTGCATCCGACAGTGATCTCGTGGTGCTGGTGCATGATGCGGCGCGGGCGAAAATTGATGATGATACGGCGCGGATTCTGGATAACCTGGCCCGCAATAACATCACCGCCTCGCTGGTGCTCAACAAGATTGATCTTGTTGAACCGGAACGGCTTCTCGCCCGGGCCGCCGAGATGATGGAGGTGGTACCGTTCACCAAGGTGTTCATGGTTTCTGCCGAAAAGGGCAAGGGCACGGATGATTTTCTTGCCTGGCTGGCCGGGGAAATGCCACCTGGGCCCTATCTCTTTGATCCCGATGATCTCTCTGATATGCCGCAACGGCTGCTTGCCGCCGAGATACTGCGGGAAAAACTGTTTCTTAATATGCATCAGGAACTGCCCTATCAGCTGACGGTGGAAACCGAACGCTGGGTCGAACGCGAAGACGGGTCGGCTGAAGTCCATTGCACGATCTATGTCATGCGCGAAGGCCATCGCGGGATCATTCTCGGCAAGGGTGGCCAGACGCTGGGACGGATCGGCAAGGCGGCCCGGCTTGAACTCGAGGCAGCCCTCGATCGCCGTATCCATCTGATGACCCATGTCAAACACAGCAAAGACTGGATGAACGATCCTTCCCGCTACCGGGACTGGGAACTGGATTTCAACGCCTGAGCCGATGCCTGAATGGTCTGATACTGCCTTGATCCTCTCATCCCGCCCGCATGGCGAAAGCGCGGCGGTGGTCTCGGTGCTGACCGAAGACCGGGGGCGACAGGCCGGGCTGGTGCGAGGCGGCCAATCGCGGTCGATGCGCGGTGTCCTGCAACCGGGCAACCGGGTCAGTGTCACCTGGCGGGCCCGGCTCGAAGAACATCTCGGCAGCATGACCGCCGAATTGATGACAGCCCATGCCTCGCTGATCATGGATGATTCCCTTCGCCTTGCCGGGCTGGCCTCGGTCTGTGCCATCGTCGAGGGCTGCCTGCCGGAACGCGAGCCGTGCCCGGGTGTCCATGAAGCCACACTGGCGCTGATTGCCATGATCAGCCAGGATGATGGCCATGCGCTGTGGCTGGCCGGGCTTGTCCGCTGGGAGCTGGCCATGCTTGATATTGCCGGCTATGCCCTTGATCTCAACCGCTGTGGCGTGACCGGCGAGCGAACAGGTCTTCGCTATGTCAGCCCCCGCACCGGGGTTGCGGTGACAACTGCCGGTGCCGGGATCCATGCCCCGCGGCTGTTGGTGCTGCCTCAATTCCTTGGTGGAGAAGATGCCGCAGGTGATGAAAAAACGGTTGAACAGGATCTGCTGGATGGTATGGAATTAACCCGTCATTTCCTTGAAAGGAAAGTCTTCGGGGTGCATCATCAACCTCTGCCCCAGCCGCGGCAACGGCTTGATACGCTCGCCCGACAGAGACTTCAGCCGGAGCCGATGGAAACCGCCGCAGTGGAAGGAACAAGCGAATAAATGTCTGATACCCCATCGCCATCAATGATCCGCGCCGAGTTCGCCGAAGCGCTCAGCCAGCGTTACCTGACCTATGCGCTTTCGACGATCACCTCGCGATCGCTGCCGGATGTCCGTGACGGGCTCAAGCCGGTGCACCGGCGGCTGCTTTATGCCATGCGGCAGCTGAAACTTGACCCGGGTCAGGGCTACAAGAAATCCGCCCGGGTGGTCGGTGATGTAATGGGTAAGTTCCACCCCCATGGTGATGCGGCGATCTATGATGCGATGGTGCGTCTGGCCCAGGATTTCGCCATGCGCTATCCGCTTGTTGATGGCCAGGGCAATTTCGGCAATATCGACGGCGACAGTGCCGCCGCCATGCGCTACACCGAAGCCCGGATGTCCGATGTGGCCAGGATGCTGCTTGAAGGCATTGATGAAGACGCGGTTGATTTCCGCACCACCTATGATGGCGAGAGCGAAGAGCCGGTTATCCTGCCTGCCGCCTTTCCCAACCTGCTGGCCAACGGTGCCCAGGGCATTGCTGTCGGGATGGCAACCTCGATCCCGCCGCATAACATCACCGAACTGGCTGATGCGATCCTGCATCTGATCAAGCATCCCAACGCCAGCCATGAGACGGTCCACGGTTTTGTCCCGGGTCCTGATTTCCCGACGGGTGGGGTGCTGATCCATGATCCCGAGGCGATGGCCGAAGCCTATCAGACAGGGCGGGGGTCGTTCCGGGTGCGGGCTGACTGGCAGGTGGAAAAGGAAAAGGGTGGCGGCTGGAAAATCATTGTCACCGCGATTCCGTATCAGGTCCAGAAATCACGACTGATTGAAAAGATGGCAGAGATGATGCAGGCCAAAAAACTGCCTGCACTTGCGGATATCCGTGATGAATCCGCTGAGGATTTGAGACTGGTGCTGGAGCCGAAATCACGGCGGGTTGATCCGGTCATGATGATGGAAAGCCTGTTCAAACTGACTGATCTTGAACAGCGGGTTCCGCTTAACCTCAATGTACTTGATTCCTCCGGAACACCTGGCGTGCTGACGCTCAGGCAGGCTCTGCTGGAATGGATTGATCACCGGCTTGTTGTGCTGCAACGGCGGTCACGCCACCGCCTCGGCAAGATCGCCAGCCGCCTCGATGTGCTGGAAGGCTATCTTGTTGTCTATCTGAACCTCGACGAAGTGATCGCGATCATCCGTGCCGAAGACCAACCCAAACCTGTGCTGATGGAACGGTTCGGGCTGAATGATCATCAGGCCACGGCGATCCTCGATATGCGGCTGCGCTCCCTGCGGCGGCTTGAGGAAATGGAACTGCGGCGTGAACGTGATGAATTGCGCGCCGAGCAGGATCAACTGAACGCCCTGCTCGGTGATGATGCCGCCCAGCGGCGGGCTGTGGCTGAGGATGTCAAGGCGTTCAAATCGGCGTTTGCCCGCACCGATACCCGCAAGACCCGTATCGAGCCGCTCCCTGATATTGATGGTGACCCCCTCGATGTGCTTGTTGAAAAGGAAGCGATCACCATCATCTGCTCGGAGAAGGGCTGGGTGCGCGCGATCAAGGGTGTGCTGGCCGAGGATGCCGAGGTCAAGTTCAAGGAAGGCGACGGCCCGGCCTTTCAGGTGCCCGCCGAAACAACGGACAAGATCATCATCGCGGCCGATAACGGCCGGTTCTACACAATCGGGGCTGACAAACTGCCCGGTGGCAGAGGTTTCGGTGAGCCGCTTTCACTGATGGTTGATCTCGGCCCCGATGTGTCGATCATTAACATCTTCCCGGCGCGTGGCCAGCGTCTGCTGATTGCTTCCGATGCCGGCCACGGTTTCATCACCGGTGCTGATCAGGTGATGGCCCAGACACGAAACGGCAAACAGGTGCAGACGCTTCAGGGTAAGGCGCGGATGATCGTTGCCAAACCGGTGGCGGGGGAAGATATCGCCGTGGTCGGCAGCAACCGCAAAATGCTGGTCTTCCCGCTGTCGGACCTGCCCGAAATGGGACGTGGCCGCGGTATCACCCTGCAACGCTACCGTGAAGGCAGCCTTGCCGATGCGCGCAGTTTCAACCGTCAGGATGGGCTTTCCTGGGTGCAGTCAGGTGGCCGGGTGCGGACCGAGAAGGATGTCACGCCCTGGGTCGGCAAGCGTGGCGGGGCCGGGCGTGCTGCCCCCACGGGCTTCCCGCGGCCGGCACGGTTCACCGAATAGCATTCAGTCTGTGGTTTCGAGCGGCTGCCATTTGCCGCCAACCATGATCTCAGCCGGCTTGAAGCGGGATTTGTAGTTCATCTTGCCGCAATTACGGATGAAATAGCCGAGATAGACATATGGCAGCCCCATATCATGGGCGAGGGCGGCGCAATCGAGCACCATGAACGTGCCGAGCGACCGGGCGTCAAGTTCCGGGTCGAAGAAACTGTAGACGGCGCTCAGCCCATCACGCTGGATATCAACCATCACCACCGCGACGGGATTATCCTCAAGCCGGTATTCGACGAGCACGGTTTCAATCGGGCTGCACGAGATCATCGCCGCGTATTTGTCTTCGTCCATCTCCGCCATCTGGCCATCACTGTGGCGGTGATTGAGATAGCGGCTGAACAGATCATAGTGATCCTTGCGGCTGTAATTCGGCAGAACCTGCCGCACAAGATCGGCGTTGCGGCTCATCACCCGCTTCTGGTTGCGGCTGAGTTGAAGCTTGCCTTCATCCGGCTTGCCTGAAGCGATGCGGATCGGCAGACAGGCGTTGCAGTTCTGGCAGATCGGTTTGTAGACCCAGTTTTCAACACGCCTGAACCCTGCCTCAGCGAGTGAATCATGATGCTGGGCGTGGCGGGAAAGATCAGCCGCCAGCCGCTGTTCGACGTGGTTGTCGAGATACGAACAGGGGGAAGGACGGGTAACCTGAAATTCAAGGGGTTCCGAAAAAATGATATTCCTGAACTGGTTCATGGCATAACAGGCGATCGTCAGATCTGGCTTTCCGTCTCCGCGAGAATATTCACTGTGAAGCCTTTATCCTGCAATGCGGCGATGATTTCGTCAACATGATCACCACCCCGGGTTTCCACAACAGCATCGATCTTCGCCAGTTTGGCGGGGACATCGTGGAACATCCGCTGGTGGAAAATCTCGACAATATTGCCTTTGCAGTTACCGATGGCCGTAGCGATGGCGGCCAGCGTGCCGGGTTCATCGGAAATGCCGATCCGCAGCCGGGCGATGCGGCCATCCTTCGCCATGCTGCGGTTGAGCACCCCGGCGAGCAGCCGCGGATCAATATTGCCGCCGCAGATGACGATCCCGCAGCGATGCCCTTTGAACATCTCGGGATATTGCAGAAGCGCGGCAATCCCCGCCGCACCGGCACCTTCGGCGACGACGCGTTGCTGCTCGACCAGCGTGCTGACAGCCCGTTCGATCATATCTTCATCAACGAGAACAATCTCATCGACAAGCGCCTCGACGATCGGTTTTGTCAGATCCCCCGGATGCTTCACCGCGATCCCCTCGGCGATGGTTTCGCCGCCTGCGGTCGAGGCCGTGTCGGCGATCATCTGTGTCATGGTCGGCCAGAGTTTCGCTTCAACACCGATGATCCGGATATCGGGGTTGATCGACCGGGCAATCGTCGCGATCCCTGCCATCAGCCCGCCGCCGCCGATGGGCACGACGATCGTATCGAGATCAGGGCAGTCCTCGAGCATCTCAAGGCCGACGGAACCCTGCCCGGTGGCCACATCGAGATCGTTATAGGGGTGAACGAGGGTCATGTTGCGCTCGCGGCTGATCTTTTCCACGACCCCTTCGCATTCATTGAGGTTGCGGCCCTCAAGCACGATTTCCGCCCCCCAGGCGCGAGTCCGGTTGATCTTGGCGAAAGGTGTCTGGGATGGCATGGCGATCACCGCAGGCACCCCCATGACATGGGCGTGATAAGCCACGGCCTGGGCATGGTTGCCTGCCGACATGGTGATGACACCGTTCTTGCGCTGCTCGGCCGTCAGGGTCTGCATCTTGGTGAAAGCCCCGCGGGCCTTGAATGACGAGGTATGCTGCAGGTTTTCCAGTTTGAGAAAGATCTCGGCATCCGCCATCTTTGAGAGAGCCGGAGAAGCGAGGGTCGGCGTGCGGATAACGTTGCCTTCCATCTCTTTGGCGGCTTTGCGGATGGCATCTGGAGTGATTGTCATGGTCTTCCCCCTGGTCTTCTTAGTTGCCATCCTGAAGCAGGGCGGCAATCTCGGCAGCGTAATAAGTCAGAATGGCAGTGCATCCGGCCCGGCGGAACGCGATCAGGGCTTCCTGGATGGCACGGTCACGGTCAAGATGACCGGCAGCAGCAGCAGCTTCGATCATCGCGTATTCACCACTGACCTGATAGGCAATGACAGGAATTTCAAACCGCTCGCTGGCCCGCTGGATGATATCGAGATAGGGCAGGCCGGGCTTGACGATGATGAGGTCAGCCCCTTCGGCAATATCAAGCTCGATCTCGCGCATCGCTTCATCGCTGTTGGCCGGGTCCATCTGATAGGTATCCTTGCCGATGGTCGAGGCGGCTTTGCCGGCCCCCACAGCATCACGGAATGGCCCATAGAAACAGGATGCATATTTCGCCGCGTAGGACATGATCATCACATCGGTGAAGCCTTCATCATCAAGACCCTTGCGGATGGCGGCAACACGGCCATCCATCATATCTGACGGGGCGATGATCGTTGCCCCGGCCCGCGCCTGGGTGATCGCCTGGCGCACCAGAATTTCAACAGTGGCATCATTGTCAACGCGGCCATCGCGGATAACGCCGTCATGGCCATGGCTTGTGAACGGATCAAGTGCGACATCGGTGATGATCCCGATCCCGGGAACCGCTTCCCGGACAGCCGCCACACAGCGGCAGACAAGATTGCTGGCATCGGTGGCCTTGCTGCCGTCTTCATCCTTGTCATCGGGGTTGATGCGGGGAAACAGCGCAATCGCCGGAATGCCGAGGTCATGGGCCTTGCGGGCATGGTCAACCGCATCGGCAATCGACAGGCGAAAGACACCGGGAAGAGCCTCGACAGGCTCGGGCTTGCCGTCGCCCTCACGGATGAACAGCGGCCAGATCAGGTTGTCGACAGTCAGGTGATTTTCGCGGACAAGCCGACGCGACCACGCCTGCATCCGTGTTCGCCGCAATCGCGTGGCCGGAAAACCCTGCTGCTGTGTTTTTGTCTCAATCATGCCGCTATTCTGGCATAAGAATTTTTGCTATTGCAAATACCAATGCGTCACAGGCCATCACAAGGGCGACACTTTTCCACGGGGCGCAATTCCGATATAGGAAGGATCATGTCTGACGAAACCCATCTCCGGATCACTACTGAACGCTCAACGGGGCTGATCACGCTTGACCGTCCCCGGGCGCTCAACGCGCTGTCGCTCGCCATGTGCGGCCAGATCAAGGATGCTCTCAGCGGCTGGGCGGGTGACTCTGCAATCGATCGCGTGCTGATCACGGCAACCCCCGGCCGGGCTTTCTGTGCCGGTGGTGATGTGCGGTCGATCGCCCCCCAGATCAAGGCTGATATCCGCAACGGGGATCACTATTTCCAGACAGAATACGGCCTCGACCTGATGATCGCCGTCTACCCCAAGCCTGTTTTTGTGATCGCCGACGGGCTGACCATGGGAGGCGGGGCTGGTGTGCTGCTCAATGCCAGCAATCCCGTGATCACCACGGCAATGGATTTTGCCATGCCGGAAACGGCGATCGGGCTTTTCCCCGATGTCGGGGCGGCGCGGTTCCTGCGCCGTGCCCCGGGCAGGCTCGGGGTGATGATGGCCATGACCGGCTGGCGCATTGGGGCCGGGGATATGCTCGCCTCCGGCATCGCCCCGTGCTGTATCAATCACGATGATGCCGCTGCTGCTGCGGCGGCGATTGTTGCCGCCGATCATAGCGAAGCGGCGCAGGCTGCCATTGATGCCATGGCTGTCAGTGGTCTTGAGACACCATTGCTGAATGCCCGGGAATGGGTTGATGACCGTTTTGCCGGGGCTGATGCGGTTCTGATCCGCCGCGGGCTTGAGGGTGATGATCATCCGATGGCGGAAAACCTGCGCCATGCTCTTGATACGCGCTGCCCGCTCTCGATCCATCTTTCCCACCGGATCATGACTGATGAGCAGCTGTCGCCGCCAGACAAGGTCGCTGCCCTGCATCAGGATTTCCGTATCGCCTATCGCATGATCCGCCACC
>JBMHCY010000071.1:0-5841 GCA_049889655.1 Puniceispirillales bacterium (SeqCode) | reverse complement strand
GCGATCAGCGTCACCTTCATGGCGATGTTGTCGCCCGGCATCACCATCTCGGTGCCAGCCGGCAGTTCAACCGACCCTGTCACATCTGTTGTCCGGAAGTAGAACTGCGGACGGTAGTTCGTGAAGAACGGCGTGTGGCGACCACCTTCGTCCTTCGTCAGGATATATGCCTCGGCATTGAACTCCGTATGCGGCGTGATCGAACCCGGGGCCGCCAGAACCTGGCCGCGCTCGACTTCCTCACGCTTCGTCCCGCGCAGCAGAACACCAACATTGTCACCGGCTTCACCCTGATCCAGCAGCTTCCGGAACATCTCAACGCCCGTGCAGGTCGTCTTCTGGGTTTCCTTGATCCCGACAATCTCAATCTCTTCACCGACATTGACCATGCCACGCTCAATACGCCCCGTCACAACCGTACCACGGCCGGAGATCGAGAACACATCTTCGATCGGCATCAGGAACGGCTGATCCTTCGGACGGTCAGGCTGCGGGATATACGCATCAACCTGTGCCATCAACTCCTGGATCGCATCCTTGCCGATCGCCGCATCACCGTCTTCAAGCGCCGTCAGCGCAGAACCCTTGACGATCGGAATATCGTCGCCGGGGAAATCATACGAAGACAGCAGCTCGCGGATTTCCATCTCAACAAGCTCCAGCAGCTCTTCGTCATCAACCTGGTCAACCTTGTTCATGAACACAACAAGCGCCGGTACACCAACCTGACGCGCCAGCAGAATGTGCTCACGCGTCTGCGGCATCGGACCGTCAGACGCCGACACAACCAGAATCGCACCGTCCATCTGCGCCGCACCGGTGATCATGTTCTTCACATAGTCAGCGTGGCCCGGGCAATCAACGTGCGCGTAGTGGCGGTTCTCAGTCTCGTATTCAACATGTGCTGTTGAGATCGTGATCCCGCGGGCACGCTCTTCAGGTGCCTTGTCAATCTGGTCATAGGCCTGAAACTCTGCACCCCCGGCTTCCGCCATCACCTTCGTGATCGCTGCCGTCAAGGTCGTCTTGCCGTGGTCAACATGGCCAATCGTGCCAATGTTCACATGCGGCTTACTACGATCAAACTTTTCCTTCGACATCCCCTGTTCTCCTTCAGGTGCCTGATGCGGCAGCGGGAGGCTGCCCCTCGTGAAAATGGTGGTGGGGGTAGGATTCGAACCTACGTACGCTACGCGGGCAGATTTACAGTCTGCTGCCTTTAACCACTCGGCCACCCCACCATAAATCTTGGAGATGCTGGCAAAACCCTGTATGACAGGGCGAACAGCCACGCAAAACCTAGGAATGCGTGGTATGAAAGCACAGCGGTTTTGTCAACATGAAAGTCACCTCATGATGCGAAAAAAACAGCCCCGCAAAGCCGGATCGCGCCAAAATGCCCCGCGGCCCCGGCAAAAGCCGCCGCAACACCGCCGACCGCAGGGCGACAACCGCCCCCCGCAGCCCCGCTCAGGACAGCAGGTGATCCGCCTGCCCCGCGATGCAGTGATGATCTGGGGACGCCATGCCGCCGAGGCGGTACTGGCCAATCCAAGACGCCAGATCACCGGCCTCTATCTAAGCCCTGATGCCGCGGAATGGCTGGCCGAACAGCACCTGGCCACCACCCTGCCCGACCCTGTTATGATGGATAAATCAGCCCTCGATCAGGCCCTTGCACAGACCCTTGCAGGGGAAGAAAAGGCTGTTCATCAGGGGATCGTCATCGTCGCCCGGCCGCTGACGCCGCCAGACCTTGAGACGTTTCTGGAAAGCCCACTGGGCGAAAGACCGCTTGTTATCCTGCTCGACCAGATCACCGACAGCCGCAATATCGGGGCGATCATGCGCTCGGCCCGAGCGTTCGGGGCAGCGGCGATCATCACCACCGAACGGCATTGCCCGCAGGAAAACGCGATGATGCTGCGCGCGGCTTCCGGTGCGGCCGAGCATATCCCGCTGATCAGAGTCACCAACCTCGCCCGGGCGATGGAAACGCTTCAGGATAACGGGTTTGTGCTGGCGGCAATGACAGCCCGCGGTGATACCCCGCTTTCGCGGCTTGCCGAAGAAGACCGGCTCGGCCTCATCATGGGGGCCGAGGGCAAGGGCCTGCGTCGCCTCACCCTTGAGCACAGCGATTGCCATGTGTCGATCGATATCAACCCCGAGGCCGAGTCACTGAACGTCTCCACCGCTGCCGCCATCGGGCTATATGCTGCCGGTCGCCGGAGCTGAGATCAGCTCGCCTCATCCAGTACTGACGCAAGTTTCATCGCCAGCACCGCACCGATCACCTGCGCCAGAATGAACGGCAGCGTATCGCCATATTCGATCCCCGAGAAGGTATCGGTCAGTGTCCGGGCGATGGTCACCGCCGGGTTGGCGAAACTCGTTGAGGCTGTAAACCAGTAGGCGGCCATGATATAGGCGGCAACCAGCGCAGGAATGGCCTCTGCCCGGGCGCGCAACCCCAAGAGGATCGTCAGCAACAGCCCGGCACAGGCGACAACCTCGGAAAGATATTGCGCCATGCCGGAACGGCTGTTGGTTGAAAGCTGGAGGATCTCAAGGTCAAACATCGCATGGGCAAGCCAAGCCCCGGTGATCCCGCCCAGCACCTGGACAATCACATAGGCCCCGGCGAGAGAGGGCCTGATCCGGCCAAGCAGCCCCATCACCAGCGTCACCGCCGGGTTGAAATGCGCCCCGGAAATACCGCCGAAAAGCGTGATGATCACATACAGCGTTGCCCCCGTGGCGATCGTGTTGGCCAGCAGCGCAAGGCCGGTATTTCCGCCGGAAAGGGTCTCCGCCATGATACCGGAGCCAACCACTGCCATGACAAGGATAAGAGTGCCCAGAAACTCGGCCAGCAATGATTTTTTCATGGATTTTCCCTATTCACTCACGGGCAGGAAGGACATGACAACCAGCCCCACAAAAATAATGATCCCAAGCCAGGTCACCCAGGATTTGCCATGCAAATAATCAAAGATCAGGAGCAAAGGCCCCATCAGGCGACGCTGGCGTTCTTCGGTATTGCGTGGCTTGAACATCATGATCTCTCTCCTGCCAGCAGGGCCATGCGGTGCAGACCAGCATGGTATTCTTCCTCGAGCTGGTCAACAAGAGTGACCACGGGCAGGATGCTATCGATACCGCCAACCCCCTGCCCCGCCGACCAGATATCACGCCACGGTCTGCGCTGGTCATCGTGATTGAGGCTTTCCTGCAATTCATCCCCGAGCGATGCTGCCTCGGCGGGGTCATCACCAGCATCATCAAGACTGGGTTTGAGAAAACTTGCCATGACCCCGGTCAGTGCATCGGTGGTGACGATATCAGCCGCCTCAGCAGCAGTGATCATGTCCTTATAGGCCTGATCGACCTGGCATTCGCGGGTGGCAATAAAGCGTGTGCCCATATAAGCCAGATCAGCCCCCATCGCCCGGGCGGCAGCGATCTCATCGCCGGTTGCCATCGCTCCGGAAAGAACCAGCGTGCCGTCAAAGACCTGTCTGATCTCACGAACAAGGGCAAACGGGTTCATCGCCCCAGTATGCCCGCCAGCCCCCGCCGCCACGGCGATGATGCCATCGACACCGGCAGCGGCAGCCTTTTCCGCATGACGCCGGTTGATGACATCGTGAAAGACTGCACCGCCATAGCTGTGCACCACCTCCACCACCCGTGAGGCCGCCCCCAGCGACGTGATCACCAGCGGCACCCGAAACGCTTCGATTAACGCCAGTTGCTGGTCAAGATTTTTATTCGAGCGATGTACCACCAGATTGATCCCGAACGGGGCGGCGTCAGGTTCATCGGCAAGGGTTGTGGTGATCCGGTCAAGCCAGGCTTCCAGGCTTGCGGCATCGCGGCAGTTATGGGCCGGCAGCGTCCCGACAACGCCGCTGCGACAACAGGCAATCACCAGTTCCGGACCGGAGGCCAAAAACATGGGCGCGGCAATCAGCGGCAGCCGCAGGTGATCAGGGTTAAATGACACGGCCATCCAGCCAATGTGCCCGAGGCTGCGGAAAATGACCAGTACCACCAGCAGAAAAAACTTGCATCGCCTTCAAATTTTCAGCAGTATGCCGACGCTTTATCGTGCTGGCGTGGCTCAATTGGTAGAGCACCCGATTTGTAATCGGGCGGTTGGGAGTTCGAGTCTCTCCGCCAGCACCATTTTCCCCATCACATCATGTGCTAACACATTGTAATTGAAGCATTGTTATATGTTTTGATTAGGTGTGGGTAGACCAGATGGTAGACCAAATTAGCAGTTACTTGTACCAGAAGCGTGGCTTCTATTACTTCTCTCGCCGTGTTCCAAAAGAATTACATAGCCAATGTGGGTCTAAGCGCATTGTACTTGCTCTGAATACACGAAGTCGTGCAAAGGCTCTCAAGTACTCACAGGTCATATGCCAGAGGCTTGATGATAAGTGGCTGCCAATGCGGCTTGAGGCTATGGGCATAGCCACTCTGCTTACGAATGATATGAGCAAGCCCCCTTCCCCTTTACTATCAGAGGCTATGCATCACTATCTGCAACTCAAGGGCATTGGTAAGGCAAAGACATTCCATCAGGCTGCCATCCGCAACACCAAAGTGGTGACTGACATATTGGGTGACAGAGTTCTTACTGATTATAGGTCAGTTGATGCAGGACGAGTGAGAGATGAGTTACTGGCTCGTAACTTATCTGTGTTGTCCATACGGAGGATATTCACCACCGTTAAGGCCATTATCAATCTAACTATCACTGAACATGGATTAGACATCCGTAATCCCTTCTCACAGATATACTTACCTGATGGTGAGAGTAAGAAGCGTGTGTCCATTCCTGTTGCTACTATCCGTGAGATACAGCAAGCCTGTTATCAGCATGACGATGATATGCGATGGCTGATAGCACTCATATCAGACACAGGCATGAGACTTGCAGAAGCAGCAGGGCTTCATATCAATGACCTGCATCTTGATGAAGAGATACCCTATGTGGACGTTAAGCCTCATCCGTGGAGGCCACTGAAGACAAAGGGCAGTCAGAGGCAGATACCGCTTGTAGGTGCATCTCTGTGGGCTGCACAGCGCATTAAAGCCCATGCCACATCTGACTATGCATTTCCACGCTACACCAACCATGACCGTTGTAATGCAAACTCAGCATCCAATGGCTTGAACAAATGGCTTCAAACATACTTCCGTGAGGATATTGTCATACATGGCTTTAGACACGCCATGAGAGACCGTCTTCGGGCAGTTCAATGCCCATCAGAGATGATTGACCAGATAGGTGGTTGGTCATCAGGTAAGATTGGTGAAGGTTACGGGGATGGGTTTAACTTGCATCATTTGCACAAATATATATCCAATATATATTAGCATTATGACATTAACCAAAATCATCAAGATAAAATTGTTTGCATTAGCGATTGGGCTATCAAACTTTGCAATTGCAGCAGAATCTGATGTTAGTTTCTCCATGAATTGCAATAAAAATGAAAGTCAGGTTCATTTAGGGTCCGTTCTATCAGGCGACAAATTAAACAGTTTTCGGCAAAATGTAGCTGACACACTGACCCAATATGCATGCCAAAGTAGCGTGGACCATCCACCGGAGTTATGCGCGTTAAACAACAGATGGCCTCTAGACACGGAAACTTGGTTGATACAAACCTACTGTGGTCATGGCGCATATCTGACGAGTTCAGTTTGGTTTACTGAAAGTCATACGGGGGTAGAACCGTTAAAACTTAAGTACCCCACTTTCAATTGGAATTTTAAAGACTCCGAAAAGCAAATTATTGAAACTATTATCGCGACAGGTTT
>JBMHCY010000070.1:0-20515 GCA_049889655.1 Puniceispirillales bacterium (SeqCode) | reverse complement strand
CAGCATGGCAGCGAGGATCAGAACAGCAGAAACAACATGGCTGAAAGAAAGTTTCGGTCTTGTCATCTTGGCAGAGTCTAGCATGGTAATCGCGGTATTTTTTATCGGTTGATGCGGGATCATCATATCTCGTCGGCGCGTATCAGCAACCCTGTTCCGAGCACGGTCATAATCACCCCAGGCGCGAAGCCGGCAATTGGCGGCGGCAACCGGCCTGACGTTCCCATAACATAGAGGAAATCATTGAGGAAATAAAACAAAACACCGAAGGCAATCGAGAAAACCAGAATATGCGTCGCCTTGCGCCGCCCGGTTAGGATCAGGGTGAAGCGGCCGGCGATCATGACCATGCCGATCAGCACAAAGGGCAGGGCCAGTTTGGAATAGAGATAGGATTCATAGCCAAGGCTCGGGAGCCCGGTGCGTTCAAGAACCGAAATATAATTCCACAGCGAGAACAGCGGAATGGTCTCCGGGCTCTTGTTCGAATGGCTGAGATCACGGCGGGTCAGCGTCGTGTCGATCTGGGCCCGTTCGATCGGTGTCACGCGACCCGCTGGGCCCATCATGATGCCGCCCTCAATATCCCAGAACTGATCCTTGAGCACCATCTTTTCAGGGTAGTACCGGTTGAGAATGAGATCGTTATCATCAAAGGTGTAGAGAACCGGATTGATCACTTCAGCGGCAGTGCTGTCAATTGCGTCACCGTGGATGATTGTTGCATATCGCTTGTTTTGATCGCGGAACCATATGCCTTCGGTGGAAACAGTGAGGTTGCGGCCGCCACTGCCGAAGATCTGCTTTTCCATAACATCATAACGCTGGCTTGTGGCTGACGAGACCGGGTCGATCACCACCAGCGCAAAGACGGCATAAACGAGCGCAAAAACAATCGGCGGCACCATCAGTTTGAGCAGCGACATCCCCGATGTCCGGGCAATGACGATCTCGTTCTGGGCGCGTAGGGAATGGAAACTGTACATGGCCCCGAAAAGCACGGAAAACGGCAGCAGGAAGGGGATCGTTGACGGCGTCTTGACCCCTTGCATAACAAGCACGGTCAGGAAGCCAACGCCTTCCTTATCCCCAACACGGCGGAACAGTTCGGCAATATCGATGAGCCCGATCAGCACAATCCCGCCCATCAGGAAAAGCAGCACACGCAGCATCAGATGCCAGAAGACATAGCGTGAAAACGTGATCGAAAGCCGGGTCCCGTTCATGATGCAGTCACCCTCTCAAGGCGATGCGGCTGGATCATCATGATCGTGCAGACCACCAGCGGCAGTGCCGCGCTCAGATAGATCAGCGGAAAGGCAACAGGATAGGTCACCGCAAGGCTGCGGCTGATAATTGTCAGAATAATGCAGCCAAGCCCAGCAGCGATACCGGTGAGGATCATCTTCCAGCTGCCCATGCGTGAATACTGGCTGTTGAGAATAGCAACGGCGGCGATTAGCACCATGGCCAGTCCCAACAGCGGCGAGGCCAGCCTGAAATGCCCTTCGGCACGCATCTCACGAACAAAATGCTCGCGGGCGTGTGTCTCTGTCAGCAGCATGGCAATCGACATCTCATTGTGGTCGAGCGGCCGGGCACCGCCACTGTATTCATCGCTGGTCAGGTTGAGCGCGTAGCGATCAAACTCGAGAACCGCCGCCTGGCTCTGGCCTTCTGTAAATTCAGAACGGGTGCCGTTGTTGAAGATGATCTTCGGGGGTGTGGCATTGATCAGGATGGAACCGCTTTCGGCCACCACCTCAACCTTCTTTTCCTCGTCGCGGTTGTCGTGGACGAAAATATGGGAGAAATCGTATTTTCCTTCCCGCTCTTTGACAAAGATGGTCAGCCCCTTGGTAATGTCGGTGAAGACACCTTCCTGGATGACAACGATCGGGGCCGATGTCCGCAGGGTTGTGATGATGTTCTTATAGCTGGAATAGGTCAGCGGCAGGATCACGGCAGAGTTTACATAGAGAAAACCAGTCATCAGCAGCCCGACGAGAACCGGCCCCCGCAGGATGAACAGGTTGCTCATTCCGATCGAACGCATGGCAGTGATCTCGCGGTCCTGCTGCAGTTTGTTGAGGATAAACAGCGTTGCGAAAAGCCCGGAAAACGGCAGGATGATGACGATCCAGAGCGGGATGGCCAGCACCGTAAGCAAGAGGAAATCGATCATGTTGGCCCCCTTGTTGACGATCAGTTCGATCATCCGCAGGGCGTGCGAAAGCCAGACAATGCCGATCAGCGAAACGGTGCTGATCAGAAGCCAGACAAGCATCTGGCGGGCAATGTAGAAATTCAGTCGCATCCGGCCAATCTTTCCTCATCCTCGAGCTGCAGGTATGTGCAGGTCGCAGGGCATGATCTCAATATACTGCCAAAAACCATAATTTCCGTAAAGAATCAATGGTCAAGACCGCGGGCTGGGAAACCTTCAACCTTGAGGGGCTGCATCTTTGCCCTCCAGAGGGGTTGATCTTGTTTGCAGCAATATCAATACTACATCTCATCCGTAAGAAAGCTTTCCGTGCTCTCGTTGCTACCGTAATCACCGCCCTGAAAAGGATACCCCATGACTGCCACTCTCAGCCTTGCCTTTGAAGCCCTTGACGACAACCCTTCCTGGCCGCAGATCGTGCTCGCCCACGGCGCCGGGGAGGACAGCGACGATGGCATAACGCTCTCAGCATCGGCAAAAGCCGCGGATGAGGCTTCCGGCGGGGCGATCAGCCGTGCTGCCGCAGAATCCGAATTCAAGGCAGGTGCAGGGGCGAGGATGGTGATCCGCACTGCTGGCGGAACCGCGGTTCTGGTCGGTGCCGGAAAGGAAATCACCACAGGCATGACGGCGGAAAATCTGGGCGGCCATGTGTTCTCCGCCCTTGCTGCGGCATCACTGACCGAGGCAACGCTGATCCTCGATGATCTGGCGGAGGAAACCGTAGTCGGCATCGCCCTCGGGGCCTATCTCGCTTCCTACCGTTTCAGCCAGTATTTCACCAAAGGCGACCGCGCCAACCCGAAACAGCGTCATCTGCGGATCGTATCATCAACAGGGGCTGCCGCCGCCAAGGCTTTCGAGGCTGCCCGTGAACTGGCCGAAGGCGTTTTCCTCAGCCGTGATCTGCTGACCGAACCGGCCAATGTGCTCTACCCGGAAGCCTTCGCCGAACGCTGCAAGGCCCTGCAATCATGCGGGCTTAAGGTCGAGGTGCTCGATGAGGCGGCGATGCGCAAAGAGGGGATGCATCTGCTGCTTTCGGTTGGTGAAGGCAGCGAGCGGGCCTCGCGGATGGTTGTCATGCGCTGGGATGGTGGCAAGGAAGACGAAGCGCCGTTTGCACTTGTTGGCAAGGGAGTCTGCTTTGATACCGGCGGTATTTCGCTCAAGCCTGCTGGCGGCATGGAAGACATGAAATGGGATATGGGTGGTGCTGCGGCAGTCACCGGGGCGATGCGGGCGATCGCCGGGCGCAAGCTCAAGCGCAATGTTGTCGGGCTGATCGGGCTTGTTGAAAATATGCCCGACGGTAAGGCAACACGGCCCGGGGATGTTGTGACCTCGATGTCCGGCCAGACCGTGGAGATCATCAATACCGATGCCGAAGGGCGGCTGGTTCTCGCCGATGTGCTGACCTATACCCAGAAGCATTTCAAGCCGGCAAAGATGATCAATCTCGCCACCTTGACCGGTGCGATCATCGTTTCGCTGGGCAAGGAACACGCCGGGCTGTTCAGCAATGATGATGATCTGTCGGCAGCCATCACCGCGGCCGGCCTTGAAACCGAGGAAAAGGCCTGGCGGATGCCGCTTGGCAAGGAATACGATGCGCTCCTGAAATCGCATATCGCCGATATGAAGAACATTGGCGGCCGCTGGGCCGGGTCGATCACCGCCGCCTGTTTCCTTGAGAGGTTTGTCGATAATGTGCCCTGGGAGCATCTCGATATTGCGGGTATGGTCTGGAGCGAGAAAGATCGCCCAACGGTCCCCAAGGGAGGGACAGGTTTCGGCGTTCGCCTGCTGACCCGTCTGATCGAAAACGGGGCCTGAGCCTGTGGCCGATGTGGCCTTCTACCATCTGACGCGCAGCCATGCCGATGATGCGCTACCGCCGCTGCTTTCCAAAACCCTGGCAGCGGAAAAGCGGGCGCTTGTCTGCTGTGTGAAGGAAAAGTTCAGCCCGATCAGCACGGCGATTTGGTCACGCCAGCCGGAATCATGGCTGCCCCACGGGGTCACCGGCACTGATGATGATCCGGCCCTGTGCCCGATCTGGCTCACCGACAGGGCTGATGATAATGCCAACACGGCAGGGTTTCTGTTTTTCCTCGATGGGCTGGCCCCTCTTGAATTGCCGCAGGCGGAACGGGTTTTCATCCTTTTTGATGGCACTGATGAAGAGGCTGTCTCGGCAGCACGGGAGCAGTGGAAAGCCTATGACAGCAGCGGCCATGAGTTGAGTTATTGGCAGCAGGATGAAACCGGCAAATGGTCACGTGCCCGTTGATCTGCGGCTAATTTTCCGACGGGGCTTGTCATTCCGCACCAGCGGTTCTATAAGGCGGCAGGCGCAGGGATGATCCTTGCGTGATGCTGCATTTACAAAGGAAAATCCCATGGCACTAGAACGTACGTTTTCCATCATCAAGCCCGATGCCACGCGCCGCAATATCACCGGTCAGGTTGCGGCCCGTCTTGAGGAAGGCGGCCTCCGGATCGTTGCCCAGAAGCGGATCAACATGACCCGCGACCAGGCTGAAGGCTTCTATGCCGTTCACAAGGAACGCCCCTTTTTCAATGATCTGGTGGCTTTCATGACCTCCGGTCCAGTCGTTGTCCAGGTTCTGGAAGGTGAAAACGCTGTTGCCCGCAACCGTGAGATCATGGGCGCAACCAACCCTGCCGATGCGGACGAAGGCACCATCCGTAAGGATTTTGCTGAAAGCATCGAGGCCAATTCTGTCCATGGTTCAGACAGCCTCGAAAACGCCAAGATCGAGATTGATTTCTTTTTCGCTGCGGATGAGATCACCGGCTGATCATAGGCACGATGACAAACAAAAAGGGCTGGTCCAACCAGCCCTTTTTTCATGCGTGAACCCTGCCCTAGAGCAGAAACAGGGCCATCAGCACAAGAACAACGGCGACAACGGCAACCGAGACCATGCTGAAGGTCATGAAGCCCTTGTAGACATTGAGATGCTGGCGCGCCTGAGTATCAAGATCGGATGTATCCATGGTATCCCCCGGGATGTGTTATTCCCCCATTTATGACGTAATTTTGGGGTGAATTCAAGGGCGGGAATGTCGCAGCCCGGGGTGTCTAGATGTCTTCAGCTGGTGGCCAGACACGGTTTGCTGCCCCGCCGATCACCCCGGGAACCGGCCCTGGATTATTGTCTGAACCGCTGCTGCTGATGGTCAGCCGTCCCGCCGCAAGTGCCCCCAGAACAAGGGGGTAGATCACGTGTTCGCGACCGAGAACACGCGCTGCCAGTGTTTCCGGCGTATCTTCTGAAAGCACCGGCACGCTGGCCTGGGCCAGCACCGGGCCCTCATCCATGCCGGGGGTCACAAGATGAACACTGCAGCCGTGGCTGGCATCTCCGGCCTCAAGGGCGCGGCGATGGGTATCAAGGCCTTTGTGCCGCGGCAGCAGTGACGGGTGGATATTGATGATCCGGTCACGGAACCGGGCGCAGAAATCAGCAGAAAGCAGCCGCATATACCCGGCGAGGGCGATCATCTCAGCCCCGGCGGCGTCAACGGCAGCGATGATCGCAGCTTCGTGTTCGGCCTTACTGGCGAAATCGTCCCGGGGGAGGGCGAGGGTATCGACCCCCCGGCTTGCAGCAAGATCAAGCCCCGGGGCCGGGCCATCGGCGAGTACCAGAACCGGTGTGATCGGCACGTCATCCTGGCAGGCGTAATCGAGAAGAGCCACCATGTTGCTTCCCCGGCCTGAGATGAAAATCGCCAGTTTCATGGGCGATCAGCCCCAGGTCTCGAGGCCGTTCAGCATCACCGCATCGGTTTCCCTCGGGGTGAGGACACCAGCCTGCCATGCCGTATATCCGGCATTGCGGGCGGCATTGATCGCGGCGGCGGCATCACCCGGGTCAACATAGATCAGCATCCCGATCCCGCAGTTGAACACCCGTGCCATTTCAAGGGCTTCGATAGCCCCCTCGGCTTTCAGCCAGGCAAAGACATCCGGCAGGGTATAGGTTGTCAGATCAAGCGACAGGGCGAGATCATCACCGAACGCCCGGGGTGGGTTTTCGATAAGGCCGCCGCCGGTGATATGCGCCAGCCCGTGCAGGGCGGTCATCCCGCCGAGACTTTCAGCAATGGCCGCAACCGCATTGATATAGAGCCGGGTCGGTTTCAGGAGGGCCTGCCCGAGGCTTTCATCACCGGCAAAAGGAGCCGGGGCATCAAGGGCGACCCCTGCGCGTTCAATAACCTTGCGGATCAGGGAGAACCCGTTGGCATGGCAGCCATCGGAGGCAAGGGCGATCACCGCATCACCGGCTTTTGTCCGGGCCGGGTCGATATGCTGACCCCGTTCAACCGCACCAACACAGAACCCGGCAAGGTCATAGCCGCCGGGGGGGTAGACGCCGGGCATCTCGGCTGTCTCGCCACCGATCAGGGCGCAACGGGATTCAACACAGCCGTCAGCAATCCCGGCGACAATCTCGGCAGCAACGCCCGTTTCAAGTTTCCCTGTCGCAAAATAATCAAGGAAAAACAGTGGCATGGCACCTTGAGCGAGGACATCGTTCGCACACATGGCAACCAGATCAACACCCAGCCCGCGGTGCAGCCCTGTTTCCTGTGCGAGTTCCAGTTTTGTCCCGACGCCATCGGTGGCGGCGACCAGAACCGGATCTTTGTAACCGGCGGCTTTCAGATCAAAGACAGCCCCGAAGCCGCCGAGACCGGCATCCGCCCCGGGCCGCATTGTGCGTTTGGCATCATCCCCGATGGCCCCGACAAAGGCATCACCAGCATCGATATTCACGCCGGCATCTTTATAGGTTAACGGTGTATTTTCTCTGTCAGGTGGTGCTATGATAGCCTCCGTTGAATTCATCATCGGGTTGGAGCCATGAAGCCCCGTTTTCATCTTTATACCCTTTTTTGCCTGATTTGCATCCCTCTTATCGCCGTGTTTCCGGGTCAGGCATGGGCTGACAGCAGTTGCCAGACTCCGGCCTTCTTTATCGAAGGTGTTTCTGTTGCCGCCCGTGCCAACGATGCCGAAGCGGCCCGTGAAAAAGCCATGGAAGAAGCCCTGGCCATGGCGTGGTCACGGCTTGTCAGTCGCGTGCTGATCAACCCCGAGGATGGGCTTCAGGATAACGCCACCGTCGAAGGGCTTGTGGATTATGTCCGTGTTGACAAGGAAACCGTGCTGCCGAAACGGTATCTGGCAACGCTCACCTATTGCTTTGATCGGGACAGGACCCGGCTGCATCTCGACGAGAAGGGGCTGGGCCATGCTGAATTGTCCTCAGGCCGGATGCTGGTGCTGCCGGTCTGGAACAGCGGTGATCAGCCGCGGCTCTGGCGACGCCCCAATCTCTGGGCCCGGGCCTGGACGCGGCTGGTTCGCAAGCGTGACGGGCTGGTCGATCTCCGTGTCGTTGAAAGCCTTGCCACTGAACGGGCACTGACTGCCGAGGCCGTGCTCGCCCATGACCGTGATGCTCTCGCGCAGGCCGCCCGGCTTGAAGGGGCGGAAAAGATCATCGTCACGGTGGTGACACCGGTGATGGAAGGCGGCCGGATGCAGGCGGAAATCAGCGCCACCCTGTTCAACCGTGATGGCCAGCGTGAATCCGAGTTTTTCCGCCGCGATGATGCCGATTTTGATGTTCGTGAGGTTGAAGAAGCCATGGCCGGGCTGGCGCGTGAGATCGAAACCGGGCTGGAACAGGTCTGGCGGGAGGTCAACCGTGTCGCGCTGCGGAAAAGTGGTTCGCTGACGTTGCGGGTTGATGCCCGGTCTTCACGTCGCTGGTCATCGCAACTCGAACAGCTGCGCCAGTTGCCGCCGGTCGAAGGGCTGAAAGTCATCCAGCTTGATTCCACGGGCGGCAATGTCCGGCTTTTCCTGTCATCATCGATGCGGTCGCTGGCCTATGCCCTGGAAGCCGAAGGCCTGATGATCGAAAGCCGAACTGACCGTACCGGCGAGCAGGAATTCGTTCTTGTCGCGCGTGACCGCTGAATGCCCATCGGATAGCGGAAGACGACCCCATGACCGACAACCAGATGACGATTGATTTTGTCTCCGAGCCCAGTTTCGGGCGGAGTGATTTCGTGCTCGGGTCCTGCAATGCCCTTGCGGCGGACTGGATCGACCGCTGGCCGGATTGGCCCGGGCGGATCAGGGGGCTTGTTATTCACGGCCCGGCAGATTGCGGTAAATCGCATCTGGGGGCGATCTGGTCGGAAAAAAGCGGGGCGGTGATGCTCAACCGTCTTGATGGTGAGGCAGCAGACCGGATCACCCCGCAATCCCATATCCTGCTTGATCACCCGATGCCCGCGGCAGCCTGGCCTGAAGACCGGTTTTTTCATCTGCTCAACCGTCTTGCCGAAGGTGAGGGCAGCGTGCTGATCCTCTCCCGACAGCCGATGGCAGGGCTGGAATGGGGCCTCGCCGATCTGGCCTCGCGTCTCGCCGGGCTGCCAGCGGCGGGGATCACCACCCCCGATGATGAAGTGCTGGTGGCGGTCATGCAGAAACACGCGGATGATCTTGGGCTTGCCCTTGATGGTGAAATCGCCCGCTATATGTCAAATCGTATCGAACGCAGTTTTACCGCTGCCCGCCATGCGGTCAGGCAGATTAATGAAGTCGCGCTGCGGCGCAAAAAGAAAGTCAGTCTCGCGATGGCGCGGGATATTCTGGATCATCTTGAGCCGCGTCTGCTCTGATGCGGTGACCATACTCTGAACGGAAAGGAAAATACCATGGAACTGGGGATCAACGGTCGGCTGGCCATTGTCTGTGCGTCGAGCAAGGGGCTTGGCCTGGGTTGTGCGGAAGAACTGGCAGCTAATGGCGTCAATCTCATCATGAATGCCCGGACTGCTGATGTGCTGGAAGCTTCGGCAGATCGCCTGCGCGAAACCTACGGGGTTGAGGTCACTGCCGTGGCAACGGATATCACCACTGGCGAAGGTCGGGCGGAAGTACTGGCCGCGGCTGGCGGCAAGACTATCGATATCCTCGTCAACAATGCTGGTGGCCCGCCGCCGGGTGATTTCCGCGACTGGTCCATGGATGATTGGAACGCTGCCGTCAACGCCAATATGCTGACCCCGATCGAGCTGATCAAGGCAGTCATTGACCCGATGATCGACCAGCGGTTCGGCCGGATTGTCAACATCACCTCCGGGTCTGTCCGCAACCCGATCCCGCAACTGGGTATGTCGAACGGCGCCCGGGCCGGGCTGACTGGCTTTGTGGCCGGGCTGGCCCGTCAGGTGGCCCAGCATAACGTGACCGTCAACAACCTTCTCCCCGGCCAGTTTGATACTGATCGGATTGCCTCGCTGTTTGCCTCGCGGGCCCAGAAGGAAGGCCGTGATGCTGCTGAAATTCGCGCTGCTGCCGAAGCCGGGAACCCGTGTCGCCGCATCGGTCACATCAAGGAGTTTGGCCATGCCTGCGCGTTCCTGTGCTCGGCCCATGCCGGCTATGTGGTGGGGCAGAACCTGCTGGTTGATGGCGGGGCGTTCAATTCGAGTTTCTGATCGGTGGCGAAGGCCAGACTCATCTGGCCTTCCTCGACCAGCCTGCTGATTGCTGAAATTGACCGGATATGCTATCAGTTGGTCTTGACTGGCAGGCAGGATTTCAATGAACGAACTGGTTTCCGCAACCCTTGATGCTTCGGACAGGACAAGGCCCATTCCCCCTATCGGGAATGAGCTGGGTCTTAATCTGATTAATCGTGAAGTGTCCTGGCTGGCCTTCAACGAACGGGTGCTGGCTGAATCTGAAAATCCCCGGCATCCGTTGCTGGAACGGCTGCGTTTCCTTGCCATTTCGGGCAACAACCTCGATGAGTTCATGATGGTCCGGGTGGCCGGTCTCAAGCAGCAGGTGTTGCGGGGTATGGGCGACAGCGAAGCCAGCCCGGCCATGCCGAGCGATGTGCTGGAGGCTATCTCGAGCCGTGTCCGCGCCCTGATGGCCCGGCAGCAGGAAATTCTGCCAACCTTGTTTAATACCCTTGCCACTGAGGGGCTGGAGCTGATCACCGCCGATGATGTTTCAGCCAGTGACCGCGATTTCCTGAGCCAGTATTTTGAAGAAAACATTCTGCCGGTGATCGCCCCGATGACAATCGATCCGGCGCATCCGTTTCCGTTCATCGCCAACCGTGGTTTCGGGCTCTATCTCGGTCTTGAAGATCGCAAGGGCCGGGACAAAAAAGCGCTCATCCTGCTGTCGCAGAAACTCAAACGATTCATCCCGCTGCCTGGCGACGCAACACGGGTCATCACCATTGAGGATTGCATCCTGCTGAACCTCGGGATGATCTTTCCGGGGCATACGCTGGTCGATCAGCTGCGCTTCCGGGTGCTGCGCGACAGCGAGTTGGAAGTGGATGAAGAGGCCGAAGACCTGGTGGCGACGTTTGAAACAGCGCTCAAGGCGCGGCGGCGCGGCAATGTCATTGCGCTCGAAGTTTCCGCCGCATCGCGCACCCCGTTTGTCGACAGCATCACCGCTGCCATGGATATCGAAGACCATGACGTCATCTTTGTCGGTGGGCTGATCGGGCTCAATGATCTGGGGCAGGTCTGCTCGCTCGGGCCGGATCATCTCCGGTTCACGTCCTTCACCCCGCGGTTTCCGGAACGGATCATGGATTTCGGAGGTGATTGCTTTGCCGCTATTCGGTCGAAGGATATTCTGGTGCATCACCCTTACGAAAGTTTTGATGTGGTGTTGCAGTTCCTGCGGCAGGCGGCCGAAGACCCGAAGGTGATCTCGATCCGCCAGACGCTCTACCGGACCTTGCCGGATTCGCCGATTGTCAGGGCACTGATCTCGGCGGCGGAGAGCGGCAAATCCGTTACCGCGATGGTGGAGATCAAGGCGCGCTTTGACGAAGAGGTCAATATCCGCCTGGCCCGTGATCTCGAACGTGCCGGGGTGCAGGTTGTCTATGGTTTTGTTGATCTGAAGACACACGCCAAACTGTCGCTCGTGGTCCGTGAGGAAGATGGCGGGCTGCGGTCCTATGCTCATTGCGGGACAGGCAACTATCATCCGGTCACTGCCAAAATCTATACCGATCTGTCGTTTTTCACGTCCGATCCGGCCATCTGTTCCGATATCATCCGGGTCTTCAACTACATGACCAGTTACGTCAAGCCGAAGAACCTCAATAAGGTGGCACTGGCACCGGTGAATGCCCGCAAGACCTTCAACGACCATGTTGATCGTGAAATCGAAGCGGCCACCGCAGGCAAACCATGCGGCATCTGGATCAAGATCAATTCGCTGGTGGACCCGGCCTCAATAGCCAAACTCTATGAAGCCTCACAGGCGGGTGTGCCGATTGATCTTGTTGTCCGGGGTGTCTGCTGCCTGCGTCCCGGGATCAAGGGGCTGTCGGAAAACATCAGGGTAACCTCGCTGATCGGCCGCTTCCTCGAACATTCCCGGATCTACGTTTTTGCCAACGGCAAGGAACTGCCGTCTTCATCGGCGAAAGTCTACATTTCTTCGGCAGATCTGATGCCGCGCAATCTCAACCGCCGGGTTGAGGTGATGTTGCCGATCGAAAACCCCACCGTGCACCGCCAGATCATCGATCAGATCATGACGGCCAATATCAATGATACTGTCAGTTCCTGGCAGTTGCTGGAAGACGGCAGCTATGTGCGGCTGTTGGCGGGGGCAGCCGATGAGGAGGGCTTTTCCGCCCACCATTTCTTCATGACCAACCCGAGCCTTTCGGGCAGAGGGTCGGCCCTCAACCCCCACGGCAAGAAATCCCGGCGTGGATGACAGACCGATGACGCCAGACAGCAGGCAAGGTGATCTCTCTTCTTCATCACTGCATGGCGATACCCGCATTGGGCTTGTTGATATCGGCTCGAACTCGATCCGGCTGGTGATCTATCGGGCGGGCGGGCGGCTGCCGCATCCCCAGTTCAACGAACGCGAAGTCTGCCGTCTCGGCCTCGGGCTTGCCGAAACAGGGCGTCTGGCCACCGACAGGATCGAGCACGCCCTGCAAGCCCTGGCACGGTTTGCCATCATCATCAGGCACAGCAAACTGGACAGGCTCGATGTCTTTGCCACCGAGGCTGTCCGCAAGGCATCGAACAAGGATGAATTTCTCACCCCTGCCGAAGCATTGCTCGGCCAGCCCATCCGCGTTCTGGAAGGTGTGGAAGAGGCGCTCTATGCTGCCCGCGGGGTGATCAGCGGTTTTGTCTATGTTGATGGTATCGTGGCTGATCTTGGCGGCGGCAGCCTTGAGCTGACCCGTGTCTCGCCGAAAAGCCCGCCGACAGAAACCTGTTCGGTCAGCCTGCCTATCGGCCATCTGGTCGATGCTGATGAAGCTTATATCCAGGCCACCATCGCCGGGGTCAACTGGCTTCAGGCAGAGAAAAAGGATCGGCTTTACGTGGTCGGCGGCACCTGGCGGGCGATTGCCACCGCCTATACGTCACAATCCAAGAAACGGGTTGATATCGTCCACGGGCTGACCTTGCGGCGCAAGCATCTCGACCCGTTCCTTGAACAGATCGTCAAAGCCGAGGGTGAGGTGCAGGGAATACCGCCCGCCCGCCGCGGCAGCATGGTTCAGGCGATCCGTGTCCTGCGCGGATTGATGGATGTGATGGGCACGGAAAAGATCGTGTTTTCCAGTTACGGGGCCCGCGAAGGGTTCCTCTACGAAGACCTCGACCATGATGCCAAGGAAATCGATCCACTGCTGGCCGGGGCTGCCGAGTACGGGGAGATGTCGCAACGGTTCGACGGGCTCGGCAAAGTGCTGGTCACCAGCATGAACGCCTTTATCGGGATGTTGCCCGAAAGTCACCAGCGACTGGCCCGGGGCACTTGCTGGCTGGCTGATATCTCCTGGCTTGAATACCCTGATTACCGGGGCTCGCTCGCGGTTGAAAAGATGCTCGGGATGTCGGTGACCGGGATCAGCCACCCTGAACGGGTCTGGATGGCGGCGGTGTTGAGCATCCGCTATACCGGGGTATTCCCGAAAGGCGGCATTTTCCGTGGTCTGCTGACTCAAAAGGAACGCAAGCAGGCACTCTTCATCGGCCTTGCGCTGCGGATGCTGATGTCGGCCAGCGGCGGCATCCCTTCAATCATCGCCAGTTTTGATATCACCGCGGTCAAGAAGAAGATCATCATTCGCCTGCCCCATGATTTGCAGGGGCTTGATACGCCGCTGCTGACCCGCCGCCTCGACGCTATCAGTACAAGCCACAAGGTGAAGATCAATCTCACCTTCGTCTGACGGGGCTTTATTCTTCTATCAGTTTGAGATGCTGTCCCTTGGCTGTCAGGGCGAGGCGGCCTTCCATCAGGTCGGTGGCAAGGCGGCCAAAGATCTCATGCCGCCACCCGGCAAAGGCAGCGGTGTCTTCGCCTTCCCCACAGGCGATCTTTTCCAGATCATCGGCATTGGCGATCAGCCGTGGGGCCACGCCGGCATTTTCGGCGCAATGTTTGAGCAGGACGCGCAGCAGATCGAGCACAGCCTGCGGCGGCTGGCGGCGGGGTTTGCGGGGCAGTTGCGGCCAGTCTTCCTGCGGTGTTGCCTCAGCTTTTTTGAGGATATCTAGCACCGGGGGAACAAGTTTGCTGCCGCTGCCGCCGGGGAACCCCCTGATCCGGGCAAACGCCGCCTGTTTCTGGGGGTTGTTCTCGGCGATCGCCACCAGCGTATCATCCTTGATCAGCCTGGATCGGGGCATATCACGGCGGCGGGCTTCGGTTTCCCTCCAGGCGGCCAGATGCTTGAGCCTGTTCAGCACCTGCGGCTTGCCGCTGCGCTGCTTGATCCGGCGCCAGGCTTCATCGGGATCGGTATGGTAGAGGCTGATATCAGTGATAATGCCAAATTCCTCTTTCAGCCAGGTATCGCGCCCCTGACCGGCGATCTTGTCGCGCATCAGCGGAAAAAGGGTATCGAGATGGATCACGTCATCGAGGGCGTAGCGGATCTGTTTTTCGGTCAGCGGCCGTTGCGACCAGTCGGTGAACCGTGAGCCCTTGTCGAGGTTGATATCCAGCATCCCCTTGACGAGTTTGTCATAGCCCACCTGATCGCCGAAGCCGCAGACCATCGCTGCGATCTGGGTATCGTAAAGCGGTGTTGGCAGGCTGTTCATCAGGTTGAAGAAAATCTCGAGGTCCTGGCGACCGGCATGGAAGACCTTGATCACGGCCGTATCCTTGAGCAGATCGAACAGCGACGCCAGATCAATCCCTTTGGCCAGCGGATCAATCGCCATGGCCTTGCCGCCGCCGCTGATCTGGATCAGGCAGAGTTTGGCGTAATAGGTGGTTTCGCGCAGAAATTCGGTATCAACAGCGATATAGGGCTCGCTTCTGAGGGAAGTACAAAATGCATCAAGCTGTTCGGTTGTGGTGATGACAGAAGAATGCGAGGCCATGTAAATCCCTGGATGCGTGATGTTGGCAGGGCAAAGTGCTTGCACACCGCCGTGTTTGAGACACATTATAGATATATAGACCGAACAGAAACATAATTCTTGAAACAAGGTGAGATGATGACGGATTTCAATCCATGGGCAAGGATCGGCACGGTGCTGGTGATGACACTGGCTGTTTTTGCCTCTGCCGAAGCTGGCCAGTTCGCCTCCCATCGGGCCACCTATGATCTCGAATTGCGGCAGGCCTCCAGCGGCTCGACCATCCAGGCGATCGAAGGCCGGACGGTGTTTTCGCTGAAACGGTTCTGCGATGGCTGGCAGTCTGTCGAAGATTACGCCATCACTTTCAGTTTTGACCAGGCGACCTCCAATTTCATCTCCCATTACGAGACCTGGGAATCCCTTACTGGCAATGCCTTCTCTTTTTCTGTGCTGGAAAACTCGACCTCTGCCGGCCCGGCTGAACACAACGGTTTTGCCAATCTGAGCGACGGTCAGGGAGAGGCCTGGTTCCTCGATGGCGATGACACCGCATCGCCGCTGCCGGAAGGCACGCAGTTTCCTGTCAATCACCTGAAAACGGTCCTCGACGGTGCCGCCCGGGGAGAAATGATCACGTCCGGTACATTATTCCTTGGCGGTGAGCGAGATGATGCGCTGTACTATGTTTCGTCGATCATCGGCAAGGCCACCAAACAGGAAGCCGATCCGATCATGGGCACGCTGGGTCAGTCCGAATACCGCCCCCTCAGCATCGCCTATTACAAGCCCGATGCCCGTGATCCGATCCCGGATTATTCGATTGAGTTCATGCTTCAGGATAACGGCGTCATCCGCCAGTATATTGTCGATTACGGCGATTTCACCATGCGCGCGACTCTTTCGGATATCACGGCCCTTGAAGAGCCGGCCTGTTAATCATCCTCCAGCGTAAGCCGACGCCCCTTGATGATACTCTGGTCGCCGAAGCGATCGTGGAGCCTGTCCATCGCCGTTTCGATCTGCTGGCGTTTTTCTTTGCCTGGATCGGCCAGATCAGGCGGATCGGCGGCGGCATCATCCTCGAGCAGATCAACCCCGATCCCGATCAGCCGGTAAAACCGGCCCGGTCCGGTTTCGCGTTCAAGCAATGTCTGGCCATGGCTGAATATCTGATCCGCCAGCCGTGTCGGGGCAGTGATCGTCTGTGATCGGGTGATCGTCCGGAAGGATGCGGATTTGAGCTTCACCGTGATCCGCCGCCCGGAAAGCGATTTGGCTTTCAGTCGTCGCGAGACCTTGGCCGCCAGCATTTCAAGCCATGCCGCCAGTTTTTCTGGATCATCGATATCACTCTCGAAAGTGGTTTCCGCCGAGATGCTTTTCGCGGCTTCATCAGGGGTCACCGGCCGGGGATCAATCCCCTTGGCCCGGTCGATAAGCCCGCTGATATCACTGCCGACAATCTGGCTGATCCGTTTCGGGTCGGCAGCGGCAAGATCACCACAGGTGCGGATACCGGCAGGGTTCAGTTTGCTGACAAGTTTCTTCCCTGCCCCATAGAGAATGGAAACAGGCTTGTCATGAAGCCAGGTTGCCGCCTCACGGGCCCCGATCACATGAAAGCCCTGTGGCTTGTCCTGATCCGAGGCGATTTTGGCCATCGATTTCGTGTTCGACAGCCCGATCGAGACTGTAACGCCAATATCCCGCTTGATCCGTATGGCCAGCCGGGCAAGGCTGGCGGCAGGGGGCATCCCGTGCAACGCTTCCGTGCCATTAAGATCGATGAAGGCTTCGTCGATCGACAGCGGCTCAACCAGCGGGGTGAGTTCCAGCATCAACTGACGGATTTTCATCCCGGCATCCCGATAGGCATTCATCCGCGGTGGGATAACCACGGCATCCGGGCAGGCTTCGAGCGCCTTGAACATCGGCATGGCCGAGCGTACCCCATGGATACGGGCGACATAGCAGGCGGTGGCCACAACGCCGCGCCTGCCGCCACCGACAATCACCGGCTTATTGAGCAGATCGGGGTTGTCCCGTTTCTCAATACTGGCATAGAAGGCATCACAATCGATATGGGCAAGCGCCAGCCGGAACAGTTCTGGATGCTGGATGATCCGCGTTGACCGGCATTGGGGGCAGGATGAATGCAGCGGCAGTACCGCGGTGTGAAAACAGTCCCGGCAGAGCAGGGGCTGGCCATCTGGTTGATCACGGCCCGGCATCAGGCCACAACCACGCTGCCCCGCGGACACCGCTGGAATCTCCATAAGCCGGTTTCAACAGCGGCGTCTGCGCATCGTTGGTAAAGACATAGCGGTTCCATTTGCGCGGAACCGCCGTATAGAGCCGGTCGAGATTGGAAAGACCGCCCCCCAGCACTATCGCATCAGGATCAATGAAGCTGATGATCTGGCCAAGAGCCCGGGCGAGCCTGTCTTCAAGAACCTGAAGCACGCTCTCGGCCACCAGATCGGTGGCTGTGCGGGCAGCGATCTCCTCAACGCCGATCTTCTCGCCAGTGCGGGTTTCGTAATCGGCGGAAACGGCGGTGCCGGAGAGAAAGGTCTCAAGGCATCCTGTCTGCCCGCACCAGCATTCATGGCCATCATATTCGGTTTCAAGCGGCCAGGGCAGGGGGGTGTGGCCCCATTCACCGGCCAGATTATTGCCCCCCGAAAGCGGTTTGCCGTGGGCGACAATGCCGCCGCCGCAGCCTGTCCCGAGGATAACCCCGAACACTGTTTCATGCCCGGCTGCCGCCCCGTCAACCGCTTCGGAAAGCACAAAGCAGTTGGCATCGTTTTCGATCATGAACGGCCGGCCGGTGGCCGCCTCGCAATCAGCTTTCAGGTTTTGGCCGTTGAGCACTTGGGTATTGGCGCCGCGGACAAGCCCCGTCTGCGGGTGGATGCTGCCGGGGATACCCATGCCGACAGGCCCGTCAAAGCCTGTCTCGGCCTTGCCGTTGCTGATCAAGGTATTGAGGGTGGCGATGATGGACCGGTAATCATGGCGCGGTGTGCTTTGCCGCTCACGCCAAATAATAGAGCCGTCATCTCCAAGGATGACGGCCTCCACTTTCGTTCCACCAAGATCGATACCAAGTCGCATCTCTTATTCCTCAGAATAAGATCAGGTTACTTGATTTTTGCCTCACGGAACAGCACGTGCTTGCGGGCTTTCGGGTCGTATTTTTTCAGCTCGAGCTTTTCCGGCTTGGTGCGCGGATTCTTTTTGGTCACGTAGTAGTAACCGGTGTCCGCGGTGCTGACCAGTTTGATCTGAAGTGTTGCTGGCTTTGCCATGGCAAGGCTCCTTGAAAGCACAAATCCGTTGAGCGCATCTCTTCGCCCATCTGCGCGCCGATGTCAACCCTTAACGACGCTTGTTTTTGCCCTTGCGGTGGGATTTTACCCTTTTGCCGACTTTGCCCGGGGCTTTGCCGCCGCGATGTTTGCGGGGTTTTCCGGCATTGCGGCCCGGGGCCATGATCGAATAGCCGTCTCCCCCGGCCCAGGCAAGGGTGACGGTAGCTTTGAGCGCCGCCACCTCGATCACCATGACACTGATGCTGTCCCCGGCCTTGATTTTCAGCCCTGTCGACCGGCCTCTGATCTCGCCGCGCAAGGGATCGGCTTCGTAATAATCCTGCGGCAGCCGCCCGAGGGGCAGGAGTCCTTCAATGCCGCTATCCTCGATCTCGACAAACGCCCCGAAACCGGTGATTGTCCGGACGATACCGTCAACGATATCACCCTCACGCCCCTTGATCAGCGATGCCGCGTAGCGATCGGTTGTCCGCCGTTCCGCTGCCGCGGCCTGCCGTTCGGTTTCGGAAATGCTCTTGGCGGTTTCGGCCGCATCATTGGTCTCGGGTTCGGGGCCGCCTTCCCCCGGGGTGATGAGGTTGATGATCTGGCGGTGCACCATCAGATCAGCATAACGCCGGATGGGTGAGGTAAAATGGGCATAGCGGCGCAGGGCAAGGCCGAAATGGCCGGGATTGGTGATCTGATAATTCGCCTGAGACTGGCAGCGCAGCACGGTTTCGTTGAGCAGCGCCAGGTCTCCGGCCTCCCGTTTTTCTGCTGCCGTGGCCAGCAGCCGGTTGAAATGGGCTGGCTTGATCACCTGCCCTTTTGGGAAATTCAACCCCATCTCTTTGACCATATCCTGAAGGGCATCGATCTTTTCGGTATCGGGGCGGTCATGGGCGCGGAAGACACAGAGCATTTGCGCTGCCTCGAGGCTTTCCGCCGCACAGACATTGGCGAGGATCATGAATTCCTCGATCAGTTTCTGCGATACCGATTGCCGTTTGCGGGTGATGGCCACCGCTGTTCCTGCATCATCGAAGGCCACTCTCTTTTCCGGCAGGTCGAGTTCGAGCGCGCCTCGCTGCTGGCGGGCTGCGGCGAGCACGTCATAGGCGGCAAAGAGATTGTCCAGAACAGCGGCAGGCAGCCCCGCAGGTGGTTCAGTATCAGCCCCGGTGCGATAGTCTTCGACCGCATCATAGGTGAGCCGGGCGTGAGATTTCATCAACCCCCGCAGGAACCGGTGATGGCGTTTGCCGCCATCGGGGCCGATCTCAATCTCAACGGCGAGGCAGGCGCGGTCTTCCCCCGGCACCAGCGAGCAGAGCCCGTTGGAAAGCGCCTCAGGCAACATCGGCAGCACCTGATCCGGTAGATAGACCGAATTGCCGCGCTTGCGGGCTTCCCGGTCAAGGGCACTGTCGGGGGCAACATAATGAGCGACATCGGCAATCGCGACGATCAGCCGGTGACCACCATCATCGAGCGGCATCGCAAAGACAGCATCATCGAAATCCCGGGCATCAGCACCGTCGATTGTCACAAGCGGGGTGGTGCGCAGGTCTTCGCGTTTGCCAAGTACGGGTTTGCGGGATTTGTCGGCCTCGGCCAGGGTTTTCTCATCAAAGGCATGGCGCAGGCCAAATTCAGCAATCGCAAGCGCGGAAAACGCCCCAGGTGCATCCGCCGGGCCCAGATTGCGGACAAGTTTTGCCTTTTTCGGCCCATAGCCCGAAGACCGCATCGCCTCGACCTCGACCATGTCGCCATCCGCCACCGTGACCTCCGGTGGCAGGGGCAGCAGCACAAGCGGGGCCCTGGCCCCGCGGTCGACCGGTTCGACACCGAACCCGTCGGTTTTCCGGAAGACAAGCCCGAAGAGCCGCTGCTGATGGCGATCCAACTGGCGGATGATCTGCCCCTGATACTGATCGGGCTCGAGCCGGGTCAGCCGTGCCAGCACCCTGTCTCCCACCGCCACCGCCTTGCCCTTGCGTCGGTCTGCCACCATGATGATGCTGACAGGACGCGCCGGGGCATCGACAGGTTCGGCCACCGCCTCGCCATCAGCGGTAATCGCGGTGATCTCAACAACCGTCACGGGCGGCAGTTGTTCGGGGGTCGAAAGACGGCGGCCTTCAAGGGATTTCAATTTGCCGCTTTCCGCCAGTTGCCGCAGCCGCTGGCGCAGGGCCGAACGCCCCTCCGCCTTGATGTTGAAGGCTCTGGCGATCTCTTTGATCTTGGGGGGCTCCGGCTGGTCGCTGATAAACGTGATCAGGCTGTCATCATCGGGCAGGGGGGTCTTTGTTGCGTCATCCTTTTTATCGGCCATGGATCAGGATGCCGATTTCTTGCGGGCTTTTTTCTTGCCTGAAGCAGATTTGGCAGCCTTCTTGGCGCGGGTGCGACCAGGGCCACGAGCCTTTTTCGCTTCGATGAGTTTGATCGCCTCTTCGAGGGTAATCGCCTCTGGATCCATCGTCTTGGGGATGGTGGC
>JBMHCY010000069.1:0-9435 GCA_049889655.1 Puniceispirillales bacterium (SeqCode) | reverse complement strand
GACAACCCGGAACGCGAAGGCCTGATGGATACCCCGGGGCGTGTCGTGCGTTCCTATGAAGAGTTTTTTGCCGGTTACCGCGAAAACGCCGCCGAAATGCTGTCGCGGACGTTTGAAGAGGTTGAAGGCTACAGCGATCTTGTTCTGCTGCGGGACATCCGCATCGAATCCTATTGCGAACATCACATCGTGCCGATTATCGGCAAGGCCCATATCGCCTATTTGCCGGATCGCCGGGTTGTCGGCATCTCGAAACTGGCCCGGGTCATCGACATCTTCTCGAAGCGGATGCAGACTCAGGAAACGATGACGGCACAGATCGCCGACACGATCCAGACCGTGCTGCAACCGCGCGGTGTGGCCCTGCTGGTTGATGCTGCGCACCAGTGCATGACCACCCGCGGCGTCCACAAATCGGATGTGAGCATGGTGACAACACGCTTCACCGGTGTTTTCGACGAGGATGAAGCACTCCGCAACCGTTTCCTTGCACAGGTCCGCTAACCGGATTTCTGCCCTTGACGGCGAGATGATGGACAAATCTGCCCCTGAAATCGTATAAAGGGGCAGGTTTTTCACTTTCGACGGGAACGGCAATGCCGCTCAGCCCTGTTTTCCATATTCTCGGGATCCTGCTTTCCCTTCTGGCGGCCGCCATGGTAATCCCGGCGGCGGTGGATTATGTCTACGGGTATCCGGACTGGACAGGCTTCCTCGTGGCCGGCGCGATCACGCTGTTCTTCGGTTTCGGCCTGCTGCTGTCGACACGCGTGACCTCCGATGAAAAATTCGGCCTTCGCCAGGCTTTCCTGCTGACCAACGGGGCCTGGATCATGATCGGCATTTTCGGGGCCCTGCCTTTCATGCTGGCAACCAACAGCATGGGGCTGACCAACGCTGTCTTTGAATCTGTTTCCGGCATCACCACCACCGGCTCGACCGTCATCCCGACAATCGAGGCGATGTCGCCCGGGGTGCTTGTCTGGCGGGCACTGCTGCAATGGCTTGGCGGGATCGGGATCATTGTCATGGCGATGGCCGTGCTGCCGATGCTGAGCATTGGCGGGATGCAGCTGTTCAAGACCGAATCCTATGAAACGCCGGATAAGGTTGTCCCCCGGGCAGCGGAACTGGCGGGCGGGATCTTCTTTGTCTACAGCAGCCTGACCCTTCTCTGGGCCCTGATGCTCTATGGTGCGGGGATGCCTGGCTTTGATGCCATCACCCATGCGATGACAACCCTCGCCACCGGCGGCTTTTCGACACGAACCTCCTCCATCGGGGCGTTTGACAATGCGCTTGTCGAATGGGTGGTGGTGTTCGGGATGATCGTCGGCAGCCTGCCCTTTGTCCATTACCTCGCCTTCAGCCGGGGCGGCTGGCAGAATCTGACCCGTGACCCGCAGGTCCGGTGGTTTCTCGCCCTGGTCGGCGGCGTTGTCGGCCTGATCTGCCTCCAGTTGATCATCCGCCACGGTTACGCCATGCCCGAAGCGCTGAGGCTGTCAGCCTTCAACACCGTCTCGATGATGACAGGCACAGGCTATGGCAGTGCCGATTTCAATGCCTGGGGCGGCAGTGCCACGGTGCTGTTGCTGATCTGTATGTTTATCGGCGGCTGTGCCGGATCAACCACCTGCGGGATCAAGATGTTCCGCTTTCAGGTGCTGGCTGCCAATGCCCGGATCCAGGTCTCGCGGCTGTTGCGTCCCCATGCGGTGGTGGTTGCCTATTACAACAACCGCCCGGTTTCGGAACAGGTGATCGATGCCGTGATGGGCTTCTTTTATCTCTATATCCTGTGCTTTGTCGTGGTGGCCGGGCTGCTCGGTCTTGCCGGGCTTGATCTGGAAACGGCACTCTCCGGGGCGGCTACATCGATCAGCAATGTCGGCCCGGGGCTCGGCGAGACGATCGGACCTGCCGGCAATTTCAGCACCCTGCCGGGGTTTGCGAAATGGGTTCTCTGCGGGGCGATGATCGTCGGCCGGCTGGAACTCTTTACCGTGCTGGTGATGCTCGCCCCGGGATTCTGGCGGCGTTAGGCTTTCGGCCAGCCGCCGCCCCCTGCCACCTGTGCAAGCTGACGGCGGAATTCGGCATCAAACCGCCCCATCCCTTCATCGATGACAGCAAGCCGCACCTGATCAGCCTCGTTCGGGGTGGTGCTTTCGGCAATCGTTGTCTCATAAGCCGCCTTGACGGTGAGCGTTGCCGAACGGCTGGATTGCGGATGACTGAAGGAAAAATAGGCTTCAATTTCGATGCGGATCAAGCGCGTCTGTTCATTGGTGAAAAGCCCTTTGAGGCTTTCATCACCCTCAAGACGCTCTTCGGTCAGCGCCGCCCGGGTAATGGTCATCAGCAGGTTACCGCGATCATCCGCCGGGGTTAGCGTCTCCCTAGCCCATGCCATCAGCCGCGATGCCGGTGACGGGTTCAGAATATGATCAATATGCGGGCGCACCCCGGGGGCGGCATATTCGTTGAGGATATCGATGGCCGATACCCCCAGCCTGATCGGCCCGCCGACTGGTGTCACGGTTTTGACGGGCAGCGTCGCCGCCTTGCACCCGGCAAGCATAAGCGGGGTGAGCAGCAACAGCCGCGTTGCGGTTCTGCGTGAACAGGAAAAGGCGCGTGTGGTCATGACGGGGCCTCCTTCAGGGCAGCTGATGGATATGTTCCTTCTTGCAGAATTCACACGATATCATAATGCGGTGACCATCATCGGAAAGCGAGTGCTTTTCGTCATCGGGCAATGCCGCAAGCATCCGTTCAACCCGTTCGGGCGAACAGCGGCATTCATCCTTCAGGGGGCGGAACGGCTGCACCCTGACATCGAGTTCATTGAACAGCCTGTATAAAAGGTCTTCCGGGCTGAGTCGCGGATCGAGCATCTCCTCCCGCGTGCAGGTGGCCATCAGCGCGCAGGCCGTGTGCCAGAGATCGGCATCACCCTGGCCCGGCTTGCCGCTGCCGCCGGTTTCCGGGATCCGCTGCAGCAGCAGGGCCGAGGCCTGCCAGCCAGCATTGCCATCAGGCCGGGCCGCAATGATAAGCGCTGTATCAATCTGCTCGGAATCCCGGAAATAGCGCATCGAAACCGACCGCAAATCCGGGGCTTCGATCGGCACGATCCCCTGATACCGGCCCTGTTCACCCTGATCGACGGTAAAGGCGAGATAGCCGGAACCCATCAGGCTGATGATGGCGGCGGGGGCCCCGAGGCTGGTATTCGTCATGTTTTCATCATGGCTCGAATAAGCCCGGACAGCACCTTGCGAGGTCACATCAGCAAACAGCGTTTTCACCGGCCCGTCACCGCTGGCCTGGAGTGTGAAGACGCCGTCATAATCCATCGTGCTGGCAAGACAGGCGGCCAGTGCAACGGTCTCGGCACAAAGCTCGGCGACCGACAGCGGGTAATCGTGGCGACCAAGGATCGTCGAGGCGACATCATCGACACGGACAAAGCGCCCCATGAGCACCTGCCGCGGTCCGGCATCAATCAGAAATGGCAGCACCCCGCTGCGTGCCGGGCTGTTATCCTGGTCAGGGGTCATGCGTCTTTCCCCCCGCCGAGGCACCAGGCCATGATCGCCTTCTGGACATGGAGCCTGTTTTCGGCTTCCTGCCAAATCACCGATTGCGGCCCGTCGACAACCTCGGCCGTGGCTTCCTGGCCACGATAGACCGGCAGGCAGTGCATGAAGACAGCCTCAGGCGCAGCCTTTTCCATGAGCCGCTGATCAATCTGGAATCGACGCAGCAGATCCTGCCGCTGGCCGCTGTTGCTGTAGCCGCCGGGCATCCCCATCGATGACCAGGTATCGGTGACCATGACATCGGCATCAGCCGCCGCCATGGCAGAGTCATCGTGAAAGCCGATCCGCGCCCCGGCCTTGACCGCTGCATCGACAACGGCCCCGTCAGGTTTCAGTTGCGGCGGCACAGCCAGATCAAGGGCAAAGCCGAAGGCGGCGGCGGCCTCAACCCAGCTGTTGGCGACATTGTTGCCATCACCGAACCAGGCGACCTTCAGGTTCTCAAAATCCTGGTCGGGTGATTTGATTTCCGCCATGGTCATGACATCCGCCATCACCTGGCAGGGATGGCTCTTGTCAGTCAGCCCGTTGATCACCGGGACGCTGGCAGTCTGCGCCAGTTCTGTGATGATCTCATGGCGAGAGGTGCGGATCATAATCGCATCGACATAGCGTGACAGCACCCGGGCGGTATCCGCCACCGTCTCGCCGCGGCCGAGCTGCATCTCATCGCTTTTCAGTACCAGCGGCGTGCCGCCCATTTCATGGATGCCCACCTCAAAGGAAACCCGGGTCCGGGTCGATGGCTTTTCGAAGATCAGTGCAATTGTCCGGCCGGCAAGCAGCGACTTGCCCCGGCTGCGATCTGTCTTCATGGCCACCGCCTCGGCAACCATGGATTTAAGCAGGGCCGTATCATGATCGGCAATATCAATAAAATGTCGGGTCATGCTGTATCTTCCTTCAGCTGCGGCAGAACCCGGGCCAAGGTCTCCAGCAGCAGATCAATCTCATCATCGCTGATCGTCAGCGGCGGCAACAGCCGGACAGTGTTTTCCGATGCCGGAACAGAAAGGATATGGGCCTCACGCAACATCCCCACAAGCCCTGCCGCCGGATAGGACGGGGCCAGCACGAGGCCGAGCAGCATCCCGCCGCCACGGATCGACAGTTTGTCCGGCATTGATGCGGCAAGTTTTTCAAGCCCGTCTCTGAGCCGGGCGGCACGGGCCCGCATCCCCGCCATGAACCCGTCATTGCCGAGCACATCAAGCACCGCCCCGGCCACCGCCATGGCCAGCGGATTGCCGCCAAAGGTCGAGCCATGGCTGCCCGGGGTCATGGCCGCGGCCACGGTTTCGGTGGTCAGCACCGCACCAACCGGAAAGCCGCCGGCAAGGCCTTTGGCCATGGCAACGATATCCGGCGTGATGCCGCTCGGCTCGAACGAGAACAGATGCCCTGAGCGGCCGACCCCGATCTGAACTTCGTCGGCGATCAGCAGACAGCCGGTTTCATCGCAGAGCGCCCGCAACTCAGAGAGGAAGCCTTCAGGCAGGGGCTTGGCCCCGCCTTCACCCTGAACCGATTCCACCATGACAGCGGCGATATGAGGGGTGTCCTGTTCGGTATCATGGACAAGCCTGTCGCGCAGGGCGTTCATGTTGCCGAAGGGGAAATGATCAAAACCATCCGGCATCGGCCCGAAACCTTCGCGGAACGCTGGCCTGTCCGTCGCCGCCAGCATGGCGATGGTGCGGCCGTGGAATGCCCCTTCGGCACAGAGGATGGTCATCCGTTCCGGCTCGCCGCGGTGGTGCATCGCCCGCCGGGCCATCTTGACCGCGGCTTCGGTGGCTTCCGCCCCGGAATTGCAGAAAAACGCCCGGTCGAGCCCGGCAAGACTTGTCAGCCGCGTCGCCACATCTTCCTGTTCGGGAATCCGGTAGAGATTGGAGACGTGCCAGAGTTTTTCCGCCTGCGCCTTGAGCGCCGCCACCAGGGCCGGGTGATTATGGCCGAGCGTGTTGACAGCGATCCCCGACGCGCAATCGAGAAAACGATCCCCATCGGCGGTGATCAGCCATGATCCTTCACCATGGTCAAAGGCCAGATCAATCCGGCCATAATTTCCCATCACCGCCTTAGCCATCGTGGCCGTCCTCCGGAGGCAGGAAATGTTTGGCCAGTTGCAGCCCCTGTGCCTGATAATGCGAGCCCGAACCGGCCGCACCATAAAGTTGCGGCGGTGTCTCCGAGAGAGGCTCATAGACAAGACGGCAGACTGTCTGGCCTTCCTCAATGAGGAACGGCACATCGTGGGAACGCACCTCGAGCACGGCCCGTGTCGTGCCCGCTCCGAGATCAGCCATGCCGAAACCCGGGTCAAAAAACCCGGCATAATGGGCGCGAAATTCACCGACACGCGTATCATAGGCGCTCATCTCGGCAGCATAATCCGGCGGCACGGTGACATATTCGCGGCTCACCAGAATATAGAATTCATCAGGGTTGAGGATAAGCCCGCCACCGCTGAGATCATCGGTGGTGACCTTTTCCCAGTACGGTGCCACCGGGTAGTGGCGCGGCCGGTCGACATCGATCAGCCCGGCGTGCTTGCGGGCCCGCCAACCGACCAGCCCGGGCATGGCAGGATTGACTGCCCCCGACAGGTCAACGCTCAGTGGCACCCCGTCACGGATATCACGGCCATCGAGACCGCCGCCGTGGACAAGACCGATTTCATCCTGCAGCCGCTGCATTTCAGCATCGGAGATTTGCGGGGCCCCGTGGCGCAGCCGCAACTGTGACAGCCGCGAGCCCCGCCGGACAAGGATCGAAAAGGTCCGGGGCGAAATCTCGGCATAGATGGGGCCGCGATAACCCGGGGCGGCGGTTTCAAACTCGGTTGCCCCGTCAGTGATCATCCGGGTGAAGACATCGAGCCGCCCTGTCGAACTTTTCGGGTTGGCAAAGCCGGTCATTGTCTCCGGCAGGTTGAGGCTTTCTTCAACCTCGGCGATATAGACACATCCCTTTTCCAGCACTGCATCGCGGGTGAGATCAATCTCGTGCATCGCCATGGTTTTCAGTTTGTCGGCAACGCTGACACCCTCGCCAGGCAGGAAGGACGCCTTGATCCGCCAGACACGCGCGCCGAGCCTCAGATCAATCGATGCCGGCTGCACCTGACCGTCGATGACAGGTGTGGCCGGGATGATGATCCCGTTCTCGAGGGCCTTTTCGATCTGTGGGGCTGAAAGAATCCCCGACGGCATTTCTGCGGACATGGCACTGGACTCCGGCGTTGTCATGACTTGAGTTTATAACCGGTATCCAGCATCCGCCAGCACAGAATCCCGACCAGCAGCACCAGACCGGCGAGGATCATCAGCCCGTAAAGCGGCGGGAAGGATGCCACCCCGGTCATGCCGTAGCGGAACCCGTCAATCATGTGAAAGACAGGGTTATAGGAGGCGATCGCATCAAACGGTTCCGGCAGCCGGTCAATGCTGTAGAAGGTTCCGGACAGAAAAACCATCGGCTGAATAACAAAATTGGTGATGGTGGCGAGGTTATCAAACTTGTTGGCCCAGATACCGGTCATCACCCCGATCAGTGCCAGCAAGGCTGAACCGAGCAGCAGGAACAAGAGGGCGATCAGCGGCTCGGCAGGCCAGCCCGAGGCACCGAAAAACCACAAGGCGGCGGCGGTCACCACCCCGACCAGTACTCCCCGGGTGATCCCGGCGGCGGTCATCGCGATCAGCAGTTCGAGCGGCCCGAGCGGCGGCATCAGCATATCGACGATATTGCCCTGCACCTTTGAGACCACGAAGGATGTCGAGGTGTTGGCGAAGGCGTTCTGCAGAACCTGCATCATGACAAGCCCCGGCGCCAGAAAGACAACGTAATCAAGGCCGCCTTCGGTCCCCAGCCGCTCGCCGATGGCGACAGCAAATACCGCCATGAACAGGGCTGCGGTCAGGATCGGGGCAAACACTGTCTGGGTGATGATCTTCATGAAGCGCATGACTTCACGATAATAGAATGCCTTGAGCCCGATCATGTTGATACGGCCGATCTTGACCGGACGTACCGGCTGAGCAGGAGATGGTTTCAGATGGTTTGACATGGCCGCAACATAAGGGCTAACGGCCATGCTGGCAAGGTATCCGTGGTGGGGGATTTTGGCAGGGGATTATGCTAGGCTCGGGCCATGACACGTTCCGACCAGGCCATTCTCGACCGACTGGAAAACAAGGCCCTGCACTATCTGGGGCGCTATGCCTCAACGGCGCAGCGGCTCGAGATGGTGCTGACCCGGTTCGGTCGCCGCAAAATGGCTGATGAAGACCCGGAACGAATGGCCCAGCTGATTGCCCGCAAGGTTGAGGAATGTCGCCGCCGTGGTTATGTCGATGATACGGCCTTTGCCGAAACCAAAAGCGCCAGCCTGCGCCGCCAGGGGGCGTCGACAGCCAGCATCCGCCGGAAACTGATGGAACGTGGCGTTGACCGCGATGTTATCCACACGGTTCTGGACAAGATGGATACCAGTGAGCTGGCCGAGATGAATGCGGCCGCCATCCATGCCAGACGCCGCCGCCTCGGCCCCTATGCACGGCCGGAAAGCCTGCGTGATGGCTGGGAGAACCGGCATCTTGGCAGTTTTGCCCGGGCCGGTTTTTCATCTGCCATCGCCCGCCGGATCATGGCCTTCGAGGATGCGGCAGACCTTGAAACCTGGCTCGCCGAGCAGGATGACGGTTAAAGCACTGGAAAATGTTTTCAGAATGCTTAGACTTTGGTCAGTTTATATCGACAAGTCAGGGGGAGAATAATGTCTGACGATCTTCGCTTTGAACCAACTGATGAAACCGTGGCCCGTGCCCATATCGATGATGCTCAGTATCAGGAGATGTACCAGCGGTCGATTGCCGACAATGAGGCGTTCTGGGCCGAGCACGGCAAGCGGATTGACTGGATCAAACCCTATACGACAATCGAAAACGTCTCTTATGATGCCAGCAACCTGAGCATCAAATGGTTTGAGGACGGTACCCTCAACGCGGCAGCCAACTGCCTTGACCGCCATCTCGAAACCCGGGGCGACCAGACCGCGATCATCTTTGAAGGTGATGAGCCGACGGACAGCCGCCATATTACCTATCGCGAGCTGCATGAGGATGTCTGCCGGTTTTCCAATATGCTCAAATCCCGCGGCGTCAAGAAAGGCGACCGGGTAACCATCTATATGCCGATGATCCCGGAAGCTGCCGTGGCGATGCTCGCCTGCGCCCGAATCGGGGCGATCCATTCGGTTGTCTTCGGCGGGTTTTCCCCCGATGCGCTGGCAGGACGGATTCAGGATTGTGACAGTTCGACGATCATCACCGCTGATGAGGGCGTCCGTGGCGGCAAGATCATCCCGCTCAAAGCGAATACCGATGCGGCACTGGAAAACTGCCCGATGTGCACGACCTGTATCGTTGTCCGCCGTACCGGCAACGCCATCAACTGGGTCGATGGCCGTGACCACTGGTATCACGAAGGGATGGCCGAAGCTTCAGCCGATTGCCCACCTGAGGAGATGAACGCCGAAGATCCGCTCTTCATCCTCTACACATCCGGGTCCACCGGCAAACCCAAGGGGGTGATGCACACCACCGGCGGTTATATGGTCTATGCATCGATGACTCACCAATATGTCTTCGATTACCATGACGGCGATATCTACTGGTGTACTGCCGATGTCGGCTGGGTTACCGGGCATTCGTATATTCTCTACGGGCCGCTTGCCAACGGCGCGATCACACTGATGTTCGAAGGCGTACCGACCTATCCCGATGCCAGCCGTTTCTGGCAGGTGGTGGAAAAGCACAAG
>JBMHCY010000068.1:0-21194 GCA_049889655.1 Puniceispirillales bacterium (SeqCode) | reverse complement strand
TCATATGGAGTGCATCATGCGTTTTACCCCTATCGTCCTTGGCTTGACCATGGCTGTTTCCGTTGCCGGTGCTGCCCAGGCCCGTGACCAGATTTCAATCGTTGGTTCGTCGACGGTTTACCCTTTTGCAACGATCGTTGCTGAAAAGTTCGGCCAGTCCAGCGGTTTCAAAACCCCGGTTATCGAATCCACAGGCTCCGGTGGTGGCATGAAGCTGTTCTGTGCCGGTGTCGGCCTTGAGCATCCGGATATTACCAATGCATCCCGTGCAATAAAGTCCAAGGAAGTTACGCTTTGCGAATCCAACGGTGTTGAGTTCCAGGAATTTATCGTCGGCAACGACGGCCTCGCCTTTGCCAACTCCAACAAGGTGGCAAGCTTCAATATCTCCATCGCCCATATTGCTGCCGCACTTGCGGCCGAACTGCCTGGCGGTGGTGACACGAATGTCGAAAGCATGGCATCCAACAAACTGACCACCTGGGCCGATGTCGATAACTTCGTTGCCTCGCGCGGCCTGCCGAAGGCCGGTCTGCCGGCCCAGCCGATCTCTGTCATGGTACCGCCGCCGACCTCTGGTACCCGTGATGCCATGGGCTCCCTTTTCATGAAGAACGGCTTCAAGAAACTGGGTATCGAAGGTGATGGCTACAAGAGCCTGCGGGAAGACGGTCTTGCCATCGAAATGGGTGAGAACGACGCCCTGATCGTTGAGAAGCTGACGGCCGACCCCAATATGTTCGGCATCTTCGGTTTCTCCTTCTTTGATCAGAACCGTGACAAGGTTCATGCTTCTGTCATCGACGGGGTTGAGTTGACCTTCGACAATATTGCTTCCTACGCCTATCCTGGTGCACGTCCGCTGTTCTTCTATGTCAAGAAGCAGCATGTCGGCGTTGTTCCCGGCCTCAAGGAATTCGTCAGCGAGTTTGTTTCCGAAAAGGCGATGAGCATTGATGGCTACCTGTTCCCTGCCGGTCTGGTGCCGCTGTCTGACAGCGACTTCGCAACGCAGTCAGCCAATCTCGGCAAGCTCTAAACCTTGACAATACCTTGGCGTTGCCGGATATATCGGCAACGCCTCCTTGCCTGAAGAAAGTCATCCCATGCCAGCATCGCTATCCTCATTCGGTGGGCTCCTGATCTGGCTTATCCTTGTGGCTTTTGGCTCCTACTGGATTTCACGGCGACGCATCTCGACGCTCTCTGCAGCACAATCGACAAAGCCGCATTCACTGGCATTATATTACGGTTTCTATGCAGCAATCTGGACCTTCGTCCCGGCCATTCTGTTGCTGATCGCCATCACGGCATTCACCAAACCCTTACTCGAAGAACAGATTTATCAATCGCTGATGGCTGCCTATCCGGACCTGCCGGCCTCATTCATTGACCTCAAAATCGCCCAGATCAAGAATCTCGCCAATGGTGTGCTGACCATTGATGATGACATCATGATTGCTCTCGCCGCCGAGCACAGCGAGGCGCGCGTCAACATGAACAATATCCGCTTTGCCACTGTTCTGCTGGTGGCCTTGCTTGGCTTCGGCTATGCCTTCTGGCGGCTTCGCCCGCAACTGAAGACACGGATCATCTTTGAGACATTCCTGCGTCGTATTTTCTTCATCGCTGCAGCGATCGCCATCCTGACAACCATCGGCATCATTGCCTCACTGCTGTTTGAGGCAATGCGTTTCTTCGCGGCCTATTCCTGGGTCGATTTCTTCTTTGGCACCCACTGGGCCCCGAATGTCGCCCTGCGTGGCGGGGCCACTGCCGCCGATGAAGATGTCGGTGGGGCCTCCGGTTCCTATGGCATGATCCCGGTGATGGCTGGGACGCTGCTGGTGGCCACGATCGCCATGCTGGTGGCAGTGCCGGTGGGGCTGTTCGCGGCGATCTATATGGCGGAATTTGCCTCGCCGCGGGTGCGTGATTTCGTCAAGCCGACGCTGGAAATTCTCGCCGGTATTCCGACCGTCGTTTACGGCTTCTTCGCGGACCTGACCGCCGCCCCGTTCTTCCGGTCGATCGGGTTGAGCCTCGGCATGGATGTATCGGCCCAGTCCGCACTTGCCGCAGGCGGGGTCATGGGGGTGATGATCATCCCCTTTATTTCCTCGCTTTCCGATGATGTCATCACGGCGGTGCCTCAATCCCTGCGTGACGGAGCTTACGGCCTTGGCAGCACAAAGGGCGAGACGGTTACCAAGGTGGTTCTGCCCGCCGCCCTGCCCGGGCTTGTCGGGGCGTTTCTGCTGGGTATCAGCCGGGCGATCGGCGAGACAATGATCGTCGTCATGGCCGCCGGTGTTTCGGCCAACCTGACCGCCAACCCGCTGGAGAGCGTCACAACCGTGACGGTTCAGATCGTCATGCTGCTGACCGGTGATACGGTGTTTGATTCGCCCAAGACACTGTCGGCTTTCGCGCTTGGGATCACGCTCTTTACCGTGACACTGCTGCTGAATGTTGCGGCGCTGACCGCCGCACGCCGCCTGGGAGAAAAATATGACTAGTTTCTCCGCCATGAACCCCAATCAGCGTGTCGCCCATCTGGCAAAGACACTCGAGAAGCGCAACAGGGCTGAAAAGCGGCTCAAATTCTATGGTATTGCCGCGATCCTGTTCGCCCTCGGATTTCTTGTGGTGCTGCTCGGGACAGTCATCACGAATGGCTATACCGCGCTTCAGCAGACTGAAATTGCTGTTGAGATGACGCTTCCTGTGGAAGAGTTGGTCGATGAAACTGGGGCCATTGATCTCAAGAAATCGGCTGATTTCAACTGGGACGGTCTGATCAAGAAAGCCTTCCGCAAGCAGTTCCCGGATGTGTCGGGGATGATGGACAGGCGTTCGCTTGGGGATCTGGTTTCCGCCAATGCCGGCTATGAGTTGCGTCAGGATATTGAAAGGTCCGGCCAGATCAAGCAGGCCAGCGGGACCTTCTGGGTCAAATCCTCCGATGATGTCGATATGCTGATGAAAGGCCGGATGGACCGCAACATTCCGGAAAATCAGCGGCGGCTCAATGACAGGCAGATCGGCTGGGTTGACCAGTTGATCGCCAATGACCGCATTGATCTTGTCTTCAACCGGGCCTTCTTCACCAAGGCGGATTCGCGTGAACCGGAAAGCGCCGGTATTCTCGGGGCGATTGTCGGCTCGGCCTTCGCGCTTGTGGTGACGATGCTGTTCGCCCTGCCGCTGGCTGTCATGGCGGCGATTTATCTCGAATACTTTGCCCGCCCCGGCAGACTCACCGATTTTATCGAGGTCAATATCAACAACCTGGCAGCTGTGCCGTCGATCGTCTTTGGTCTTCTCGGGCTGGCGGTCTTCCTCGGGTTCTTCGGGATGCCGCGATCAGCCCCGCTGGTGGGGGGTATGGTGCTGGCCCTGATGACGCTGCCGACAATCATCATCGCGACACGGGCATCAATCCGCGCCGTGCCGCCCTCGATCCGGGATGCTGCGCTCGGTGTCGGGGCCTCGCCAATGCAGGCGGCACTTGATCATGTATTGCCGCTGGCGGCACCCGGCATTCTCACCGGGGCAATCATTGGCCTGGCCCAGGCACTTGGTGAAACCGCACCGCTGATCATGATCGGCATGGTGGCGTTCATTGTCGATGTTCCCACCTCGGTAACATCACCGGCGACAGCCCTGCCGGTGCAGATCTTCATCTGGTCGGACAGCGCCGAACGGGCGTTTTATGAGCGGTCTTCGCTGGCAATTGTTGTCTTGCTGATGTTCCTGATCAGCATGAATATGCTGGCGATTGTTCTTCGCAAGAAATTGGAAAAAAGGTGGTAGGCATGGCTGAAACAAACGAAACCGAGATCAAGATCAAGGCCAGCGATGTCAGCGTGTTCTACAACGACAAGCAGGCGCTGAAATCGGTCTCAATTGATATCCCGCAGAATACGGTGACAGCCTTTATCGGTCCTTCCGGCTGCGGCAAATCCACCTTTCTGCGCTGCTTCAACCGGATGAACGATGTCATCACCGGGGCCCGGGTCGAAGGTTCAATCATGATGGATGATACCGATCTCAACAGCCCGGATATCGATCCTGTGCTGCTGCGGGCCCAGGTCGGGATGGTGTTTCAGAAAGCCAACCCGTTCCCGAAATCAATCTATGAGAACGTCGCCTACGGGCCGCGCATCCACGGCCTTGCTGCGAGCAAGGAAGAACTCGATCATATCGTTTCCGACAGCCTCAAACGTGCTGGTCTCTGGGCCGAGGTCAACGACCGTCTCAGCGACAAGGCCACCGGTCTTTCCGGCGGTCAGCAGCAGCGGCTGTGTATTGCCCGGGCGATTGCTGTCAGCCCGACTGTTCTGCTGATGGATGAGCCGTGCTCGGCCCTCGATCCGATTGCCACCGCTGTGATCGAGGAATTGATCAACGAGTTGCGGCAAAACTACACGATCATCATCGTCACCCATTCCATGCAGCAGGCCGCACGGGTTTCCCAGAAAACGGCCTATTTCCATCTCGGCTCGCTGATCGAGCATGGCGATACCAGTACGGTTTTCACCAACCCGGCCAACGAACAGACAGAAGCCTATATTTCTGGTAAAATAGGCTAGCAAAGGATTGTACCATGTCTGAACATATCAGCTCGGCATTTGATGAAGCTCTTAATGAGATCAATACAATGGTGCTCACCATGGGCGGGCTTGCACTGGCCCAGTTGCACGGTGTCATTGATGCGCTCAACACCAAGGATAATGCTGTCCTTGAAGATCTGATCGCGGCGGATGCCAAAATCGATGAGATTGAGGTCAACCTGAATGCCAAGGCCATCGAAACCATTGCTGTCTGGTCGCCTTTTGCCGAAGACCTCCGGAAGGTTTTTGTCGCCATCAAACTGGCCCAGATCATCGAACGGATCGGTGATTATGCGGCCAATATCGCCAAGCGTGACCTTTCGGTTGACCAGACCCAGGCAAACGAGATCATCGATGATCTGCGTGAGGCGGGCGGCATGGCCTGTGCGATGCTGGTCGATGCCATTGACGCCTATCGCCATCTTGATCAGGACAAGGCCCTTTCGGTCTGGAACCGGGATGTTGATCTTGATGTCCGGCACAATGCCATCAACCACAAATTGATCGTCGCCATGGAAAACAAGACCGTGGAAATGGCCGCCGGTTCGCAGTACCTGTTCATCATGAAAAACATCGAAAGGATCGGTGATTTCACCACCGGTATCGCCGAGCAGGTCTATTTCCAGATCAATGCCAGTCAGATCGAAGATGACAGACCGAAGGTCGGTTCTGTCGGCACCTGATCATCCGGCCTCCGGCCCCCTCAGAAGGGCTGCACCAACAGCACCTGGCCCTGGCCTGCATATTTGCTGAAATTGGCGATCGTCGATTTCGTCTTGCCGTAGGATGCCGAGAAATTGATCCGGGGTTCGTTGTCAAACGGCTTGATCAACGGCCCGATCCCGATCGAATAGGATGCCAGAACGGTGTTGGTGAAATCATCACGGATGGTGTTGCCGTAATCCGGATTCCCTTTCTGGTATTTGCTGGTGCTGTGCTTGAGCCCGACAGTGGCGATCCCGTCAAACAGCAGAAAACTGGCATCAGCCAGATAATCAAGGCTCTCGCGGGCATTGAACTGGCGACGCGCGCCTGTATCAGTGGCTGTCAGCCCGAGGCCAAGCTGAAAGGTTGAAAACGACCGCATCACCTTGACGCCGAGGGTGCTGCTGGTTCCTGTCTTTTCCGATGCCGGACGGGCGACGCTGCGATCGAACGAATTGCGATAGACATTGCGGGTCACACTGGCGTTGAACTGGCCTGAAAAATCGGCAGGCAGCACATGGCGGGATGAGACATAAGCCCGGTAGATATCGAGATACTGCCGACCGTCGAGCATCATGGCTGTGGCCGATGCCCCGGCATTGACCCGCATGCTGTCAAAGGTTTTCGCATAACGGGTGTTCAGCGTGTAGGAATTGGTGTCACCGAGGTTGTAGTTTTCCATATCGCGGCGGGATACGGCGAGACCGATGGAGACAGTCTCCGGCAACTGGGCGATAAACCGGCCGGTGACATTGAACGATGCGTTGATGGTATTGAAGGCATGGGCATTGGCACGCTTGCTGAGCTCCCCTGCACCATAGGCCTTGTTGCCGATCGACCCGCTGTCAGGGTTGTCGACAATGCCGCCGCCGACACTGACAACACCATCGACACTGAAGCGCTTTTCCGCTTCATCAATCATGATAAGCAGCGTGTTGATCTCATCTTTCTGGGCCGCTGTGGCTGCGGGGTTGCTGAGCAACTCATTGGCCATGCGGCGGGATTCGGCGATGTTGCCGAGCCGGTACTGCGCCCCGGCCAGAAGCGACTGGGCCTCGCTGTTGTCAGCCGACAGGGTCAGGATCCGCTCGAGCGTCGCGACCGCGCCTTTGATGTTGCCGTTGCGCAGCTGGATGCTGACCAGCCGGAAATTAAGCAGCAGGTCCGCCGGGTTTTCGAACACCGCGGCGAAGGCATCATCCTCGGTCATCAGGTCCGGGTCTTCCGCCGCCAATGCCGGTGAACAGAGACCCAGCGTCAACCCAAGAAGAAGGAAATACTTGATCAATTGTGGCATGACGGAAAACAACTCAACACATTTAATACGGCAGCCTTCAAGATCAGGCAGGTGTCACCATATCAACTTTTTCTAATAATTACACTATGGAAGTGACAGCCTCATCCCTAAGATCAGGAGGCTTATCCGAAAGGTCCAGAACGGGGCTTTACGCCTTGCGGGGGCAGGTCTAGGATGATCGCCGAGCAGCAATGAGGATGGCGATGACCGATCAAGCTGGCTGGCACAGCATTCCCCGCGCCTCGCATTATGATGTGGTGGTCATCGGCGGGGCGATGATGGGTGCATCAGTGGCATGGTTTCTCAAGGTGAAGGAACAATTTCCCGGTTCCGTGCTGATTATCGAACGTGATCCGAGTTATGAATATGCGTCGACCTCACACACCAATTCCTGTATCCGCCAGCAATTTTCAAACCCGCTGAATATCCGTATTTCGCAATTCGGGGCTGCGTTCATCAAGACGTTCCGGGAACAGATGGGCAGCGGGCCCGACGTGCCGGATATCCCGATCCAGAATTTCGGTTATATGTATCTCGCTGATAATGATGCCTCGGCGCAGACAATCGTTGAAAACCAGCGCCTTCAGGCCTCGCTCGGGGCAGGGACGATGATCATGACCCCTGATGAGATCGCTGCGCGTTATCCGTTCTATCATCTCGATGATATCGTGCTCGGCAGCCACAACACCCTCGACGAAGGCTATTTTGATGGCGGCACGATCTTTGACTGGTGGAAAAGGCAGGCCCGCCAGCATGGGGTTGAGATGGTGGCCGGAGAAGTCACTGCGCTCAGCCATGATGGCCGCAGGGTCACGGGCGTGACCCTGGCCTCCGGTGAGGTGATTGCTGCCGGGGAAGTTGTCAACGCCACTGGGCCCCGGGCCGCCCGGACAGCGGCAATGCTCGGTATTGATCTACCGGTTGAACCGCGCCGCCGCTATACCTTCATCTTTGATGCCGCAACACCGTTACCCTGCGATCTGCCGCTGACGATTGATCCATCCGGTGTTCATGTCCGCACCGACGGGCGGTATTATCTCTGCGGCTGCCCGCCTGATGATGACCCGGCAGTGGATGCCGAGGATTTCGACTTTGACCACAGTATCTGGGAGAACAAGGTCTGGCCTGCGATTGCCACACGGATTCCTGCGTTTGAGGCAATCAAACTGATCAATTCCTGGGTCGGGCATTATGCCTATAACACGCTTGACCAGAACGCCATTATCGGCCGCCATCCGTTCTTCGAGAACTTCATTTTCATCAATGGTTTTTCCGGCCACGGGCTTCAGCAATCACCGGCCATGGGGCGGGCGGTCGCCGAACTGATCTGCCACGGGCAGTATATCAGCCTTGACATGACCCCGCTGGGGTTTGATCGTATTCAGACCGGGGACGCCTTTGTGGAAAAGGCAGTCATCTGATCGCTGGCCCGGTCATGGCAACTGAGGGAGGTGCTCATGCCGGAAATCAAAGGGATAGCTATTGCCCCGGTCATCATGGAGCCGCTTGAAGCCCGTGATACCGTGGCTGTTGCCGTCGACACGGGTATCGAAGGGGATGCCCGCGGCCGCAAGAGACAGCGGCAGGTCTCGATCCTTTTTGAAGAGGATTGGCAGGATGCGCTGGCCGATGTCGGTGGCGGTGATCTCGACTGGAAGGCGCGGCGCGCCAACCTGCTGGTGACCGGGATGCGCTCCCCCCGGCATGAAGGCGGTATTTTCAGCATTGGTGATGTCAGGCTTGAGGTGGTCATGGAAACCGACCCCTGCGAAGTGATGGAAAAAACCCGCTCCGGTCTGCAGGCGGCGTTGACCCCGGATTGGCGGGGCGGTGTCTGCTGCCGGGTGCTTTCCGGCGGCACGATCAGCCTCGGGGACAGCGTCACCTATGAGGACGGTGTCTCGTCTTGAAAGACAAGCACGCTTTGGTTTAAACTAAGCCCCTGAATTCAAAACGGTAGAGTTTCATGGCCAGAATTATCGACAAATGCCTTGAAGCTGGGGTCAGGATGACCAGCCAGCGGCGCAATATCATTGAACTGATCGATGAGGCCGATGATCATCCTGATGTTGAAACCATCTATCGCCGCGCGATTGCCATCGACAAGACCATCTCACTGGCGACCATCTACCGGACTGTCGGTGTGCTCGAACAGGCGGGTGTGATCGAAAAACTCGATGTTGGTGATGGCAAGGCCCGGTATGAACTGGCTGGCGAGCATCACGAACATCTCGTTGATGTCGACAGCGGCGAAATCCACGAATTCCAGCATGCCGAGCTCGAGGCCCTGAAAGAGAAGATCGCCCGTGATATGGGCTTTGAACTTGTTGGGCACCGGCTCGAATTGTTCGGCCGCAAGATCAAATAATTGGCCCTCGCGGCTCAACCTCTTCCGGCGGCGCGTTGCTGATGAAAACCATTCTCATTATCAAAAGCCTGCGCTACGCCCCTGAGGCGATCTGCCTTGCGCTTGTTGGCTTTCTGGTGCTGCCGGTTGTGGCCATTGGGCTGACCGCGCTTGAAGACAATCGCGGGCTGTTCGGGCATCTGCTTGAAACTGTGCTGCCGGGCTATTTTCTCAACACGCTGGGGCTGATGGCCGGGGTTGCAGTGCTGGCACTTCTGTTTGGAATCAGCACCGCCTGGGTTGTCAGCCGCTATGATTTCCCCTTAAGGCGTGTGGTGGAATGGATGCTGGTGCTGCCTGCCGCCGTGCCCGCCTATCTGGTCGCCTATACCTATACGGATTTTCTTGAATATGCAGGCCCGGTGCAGACACTGCTGCGGGAGACTGCAGGCTTCCGGACAGCCCGGGATTACTGGTTTCCGGAAATTCGCTCAATGGCCGGGGCGGTGCTGGTAATGGCGTCTGTGCTGTATCCCTATATTTACATTACGGCCCGGACAGCCTTTCGGCTGACATCCACGCGCCTTTTTGAGGCAGCGATCATTTCCGGCCGTCACAATCTTTTGCTCATTGCCCTGCCGCTGGCCCGTCCGGGGATCATGGCCGGGCTGGCCCTCGTCATGATGGAAGTTGTCTCCGATTTCGGGACGGTGGAATATTTCGCCGTCGACACGATCACCCTGGGGATTTTCAATGTCTGGCTGGGGATGAACAATATGCCATTGGCGGCACAACTGGCGGTGATGGCGTTCAGCCTCGTGCTGCTTTTGCTCTGGCTTGAACGGAGCAGTCAGGCCCACCGGCGCGTTCAGAATGCCGGCCGCGGGGTTTCCGGCGTGCCTGTCCGCAAGGTCGGCGGGATGATGGCCTTGCTGCTGCTGGTCATCTGCCTCGTGCCGGTGTTGCTGGGTTTCGGCATCCCCGTGGCGGTGCTTGGCGGGTTCGTCCTTGACGGGGTTAGCGGGGCGATGCCCGCAGGCTCACTGACGGCGCTCGGCAACACGCTGCTGGCGGCCTTTCTGGCGAGCCTTGCGATTATTGCCGTGGCCGGATTTCTCGGGGTCATGGCCGCCTATCGGGTAAACCGGCCGGTCGCGGTGATGATCACCCTCTCGGCCATGGGCTATGCGTTTCCCGGGACAATCCTCGCCATTGGTGTGCTGACAGTTTCCGGCTATGGCGATGCGTTGATGCGGCTGGCCGATCCCGATGGCGGGGTTCTGGTAACTGGCAGTATGCTGATGCTGCTGACAGGCTATGTGATCCGGTTTCAGGCGGTGGGGTTTGGCACGGTCCAATCCGGGATCAAGCGGCTGCCGCCGAGCCTGATGGCGGCCAGCCTTGTCATGGGGCATGGTTTCGGCAAGAGCGTCCGCCGGGTGATCCTGCCGCTGCTGCGGCCATCGCTGCTGGCCGGGCTGCTGATCGCCTTTGTCGACATCATGAAGGAATTGCCGATGACATTGCTGCTGCGGCCGTTCAATTTTGAAACCCTCGCCACTGTCACCTATCAGTTTGCCAAGGAAGAGATGCTCGAAGCCGCTGCCTTGCCGGCGCTGGTGATCATCATCGCAGGCCTGGTGCCGGTGATCATTATCAACCGGTCACTGGGCCAGCAAAACGAGGCCTTGCCGCGGCTGCGCTAGTCTTTGCCGGATCGGCCGAGGCGCCGCCGGACCTGATGCAGGATCACGAACAGCAGCCCCGCAACAAACGGGACAGCGACAGCCAGCAGCAGCGGTTTCTGGTCTTTGACAAAGCCGTCATCAAATCCGCCGAGGAAATAGGATAACAGGCTGACGACGTAATAGGTGACAGCAGCGATTGACAGCAGTTCAACCGTTTCCTGGAGCCGCATCTGCATTCCCGCCCGTTCTTCCATGCGCCGCAGCAGCAGGTTGTTCTGCAACTGGATACGCATATCGATGCGTGTCCGCAGCAGGGTGTTGCTGCGCTGGGCCCGGCTGGCGAGGTTTTCGATCCTGCGGCCAAAGGCGGCACAGGTCCGCAACGCCGGGGCCAGTCTGCGGTCCAGAAATTCCTCTATTTTCTGAAAGCCTTCGACCCGTCCTTCACGGACTTCGCCGATGCGTGTCCGGACAATGGTGGCATAGGCTTCGGTGGCCGCCAGACGATAGGCGCTCTGGGCTGAAATGCGCTCGATATGCCCCATGATCCGTGATAGTTGCGAGAGTTCCCGCTGCAGTTTGTCATCACTGTCTTCGGTATCCTTCATCGCCATCGACTGGGTGATGTCGGCAATATCGTGTTCGAGGCCGCTCAACTCTCCGGCCAGGGCACGCACGACAGGCAGCGAGAGCAGCGCGAAATGTCGGTATTGTTCAATCTCGATAAGCCGCTGAACAAGCCGACCGAGCCGCCGTGACCGCAGGCGATCATTCTGGACTAGGATACGGATAAAGCCGCCTTCGAGATAGGGGTGATCATCAAGTTTGAACGAATGATAGACCCGCGCACCCTCATCGCTCACGGTGGCTGCTGCGAAATTTTCATGGCCGAAGATCTTCGCCACATCCCGGGGTTCGAGTTCGCGCTGGTCATCGATGGTCTCGACCCAGGTGGCCACCAGTACCGGCGAAGGCGCATCCCGCAGCAGCGCCTCAGGGATCATCTCGGTGGCCGCCGGGGCGAAGACACCGCTCAGGTTGCGGCCCTTGCGGACAGCATCATCATAGATCAGGCTGATGGAAAAAAACTCGCTGTGCTTTTCGATCCGGATGCCGAGGTCATCCTTGCGCGCCTGAAAGAAAGGCTGGCTTTCATCGGGCAGCTCGATGCCAAAATCACGGATAAAGACCTTGCGGAAATGCCGCCATTCACGCTGCCCCCGGGTTTCGCCGGTATGCAGGGCGAAATTGAAAATCCGCTGATTCTGCCGCAGCCGCATGAACGGCCTGAGATGAAGTTCGCGGTCGATATAGGCGCGTAAGGGGGAGGCTTTCATCATCCTGTCCTGGTTCAGCCCCGGCTCGGGTGGTGATCCGATCCGGGGGTCATTGTCTCTCCCGACCCCTTGATACCAGATATTGAAATCACATACCAGCATTCCCACCTGTAGTAGGACATAAGATCGCGCCGATATGGGCGATCGCTCTTGAAGAGGGGGGCTGGTGCCGTTTGGGCCAGAGCCCCGGAAGGAGACAGACATGAATATGGAAAACCTGACGGCGCTCATGCGCAATGCGATCGGGGAAGCCCAGAACCTTGCCCTCAGTGCAGATCATCAGCGGCTTGCTCCGGAACATCTGTTGCTGGCGCTGATTGCCGAAGACGGCACCATCGCCACCACCCTGATCGACCGCTCCGGCGGGGATTCAGCACAACTGCGCGACGCTCTCGAAAAAGCCATCGACACTATGCCCGCCGTGACTGGCAGCGGGGCCGGGGGATTGACTCTCGATCCGGCTCTGGCGCGAATTCTGGCGAAGGCGGACAGCATGGCGCGCGACCGCGGTGATGATTTCGTTGCCGCTGATATCGTGACGCTGGCGATGCTGCGCGCCGGGGCCCCGGTGGCCAAACTGATGCAGGCTGCAGGTCTTGATGCCGGGCGGCTCGAAGCCGCCCTTGATGCCCAGCGTGCCGGCCGCACCGTCGATACCGAAAGCAGCGAAGATATGTTCGAAGCCCTCGGCAAATATGCAACAGACCTGACGGATGCCGCCCGCAAAGGCAAACTTGATCCGGTGATCGGCCGTGATGCCGAAGTCCGCCGGACGATCCAGATTCTCTCTCGCCGGACAAAGAACAACCCTGTGCTGATCGGTCAGCCCGGGGTCGGCAAGACAGCGATTGCCGAGGGCCTCGCCCAGCGTATCGTCAACCGTGATGTGCCCGGGGCGTTGCTCGACAAGGTGCTACTCGTGCTGGATATGGGCGCGCTGGTCGCCGGGGCAAAATACCGGGGTGAGTTCGAAGAAAGGCTCAAGGCTGTGCTCAAGGAAGTCCAGTCGCGTGACGGTGAGATCATTCTCTTTATCGATGAGATGCACCAGCTGGTGGGGGCCGGCAAGACCGATGGGGCCATGGATGCCTCGAACCTGCTCAAACCGGCACTGGCCCGGGGGGAGCTGCACTGTATCGGGGCGACAACGCTGGATGAATACCGCCGCTATATCGAAAAGGATACAGCACTGGCCCGGCGGTTTCAGCCGGTCTATATCGATGAGCCGACGGTCGAGGATACGATCCATGTACTGCGCGGGCTGAAGGAGAAATACGAGCTCCATCACGGTATTCGCATCACTGATGATGCGATCATCGGTGCGGCCCGACTTTCCGATCGCTATATCAACGAGCGGTTCCTGCCCGACAAGGCCATTGATATCATGGATGAGGCAGCCAGCCTGTTGCGGATGGCGTCCGACAGCAAGCCCGAAGAACTCGACAGCATCGACCGCCAGATCATTCAGCTGAAGATCGAGGAAGCGGCACTTAAAAAGGAAGGTGAAGGCCGCAAGGCGAAACGGCTCGATGCGATCAAGGCTGATATGGAAGGGCTTGAGGAACGTTCACGAGACCTCACCGGCCAGTGGCAGGCGGCGAAATTGCAACGTCAGGAGATCAGCCAGTTGCAGCAGGCGATTGAAGATGCCCGCTACAATCTCACTGTGGCCCAGCGTGAAGGCAAGCTTGAGGAAGCAGCCGAGATCACCTATGCCACCCTGCCGGGGCTCGAACAGCAACTCGCTGCGGCGAAGGAAGCTGTGGCGGCCTCATCGCTGTTTGAAGAAGAGGTGCAGTCGCATCACATCGCTCAGGTGATCAGCAGCTGGACCGGCATCCCCGTTGACCGGATGATGCAGGGTGAACAGGAAAAACTGTTGCAGATGGAAGAAACCCTTGCCCGCCATGTTGTCGGCCAGCCCGAAGCCCTGGCTGCGGTGGCCAATGCCACCCGCCGGGCGCGGACGGGGATTGCCGATCCGAACCAGCCGATTGGCAGTTTCCTGATGCTCGGCCCCACTGGGGTCGGCAAGACTGAACTGGCAAAGGGACTGGCCCGGTTTCTGTTTGATGATGCGGCGGCGATCTTGCGGCTTGATATGTCCGAATACATGGAAAAGCACGCTGTCTCGCGGCTGATCGGTGCCCCGCCGGGCTATGTCGGCTATGAAGACGGCGGCAGCCTGACCGAGGCGGTGCGCCGCCGCCCCTATCAGGTGATCCTGTTCGACGAGATCGAAAAGGCACATCCCGATATTTTCAACGTCCTCCTGCAGGTGCTTGATGAAGGGCATCTGACCGATGGCCAGGGGCGGCGGGTGGATTTCCGCAACACGATCATTCTCTTGACCTCGAATATCGGGGCGGAACATCTGCTGGCCCTGCCGGAAAACGCCCCCAGCGAAGATGCCCGTGAGGCGGTCATGGCGGCGTTGCAGGCAACCTTCCGGCCGGAATTCCTTAACCGGCTCGATGCCACGATCCTGTTCAACCGGCTCGGCCGCGATGCGATGGCGAGGATTGTCGATATTCAGATTGAAAATCTCGCGACGCGGCTGGCCGATCAGGGGATCAGCATCAGCGTCACCGACAACGCCCGGCTGTGGCTCGGGGATCACGGCTATGATCCGCATTTCGGGGCGCGGCCGCTGAAACGGGTAATCCAGCAGGTGATCCACAATCGCCTCGCCGAAGCTCTGCTGGAAGCACGGTTTGATGATGGAGACACAATCGTCGTCGATCTTGATGCTGCCGCCGACACGCTTCGGTTTTCCGCATCAGCTGAAGGCTCGGCCCGGCAATCTGCCTGAGGCCGGGCTTGCCCCCCATGCCGGAGCAGACTATTTTCAGGAAACGGCCCGACCGGGGCCGTTTCTCTCTGATCACAGGAAAAAAATGATGCTGCGCTTTCTTGACCAACTCCTCGCCGGCAAGCCGGAACCCGAGATGACCGATGATGAAAAACTGAGGCTGGCGGCTACCGCGCTGCTGTTCCGGGCACTTTATGTGGATGGGCATCCCGACCCCCACGAGGAAGACAGCATCCGCCGTATCGTCACAACGGAATTCGGTCTCGCCGACAATGAGATTGACACACTGCTCGATGCCTCCCGCCAGGCCGCCGTTGATGCTGCCGATCTCTATGGCTGGACACGGCTGATCAATGCCGAATACGCCTATGAGGAAAAATGCTATCTGATGGAAAAACTCTGGCAGGTCGTGCTGGCGGACGGTGTCATCGATGATCATGAATCGGCACTGATGCGGCGGCTTTCAGGCCTGATCCATGTCACTGATGCAGACAGCGCCCGGGCCCGTCAGCGGGCTATGGAGACAGCCTCGGGCTGACGTTCAATCCCATTCCGCGTTGTGGGAGAAAGCCAGATCAAGAGTGTGGATTTCGTTTTCCGGCAGCATGGCATCGGGGATCACTGTCGCGCCCTGCAGTGATTGCCGCACCCATTGCATCGATTCCTCGTCAGGGTATTCCCATAATTCGATCATGACCGTCGGATCACCCGTTGGCACAAAGCAGGCGAGCGAGGCGGTGACTGCCGCAACCCGCCCTTTGACATGGGTCTCGACTGTCCCCAGCAGGCGGACGACGTGACCAGCCTGCTGAAACCGTCTGATATAAAGTCTTCCGATCATTCTCTCTCTCCACGCTGCTTCTGATCATAGAGGATTACCGGGGGTGCTGGCCAGAAAGAATGGCTTCCCGCGGCCACCAAAATGCTTGCCAGCCCTGATCATGCAGACTAACTCTAGAAGAGTACAATCCTGCCAATGGAGAAACAAATGGACAAGATGTTCGAAGTCGGGCTTGAGCAGCGCAAGGCGACACTGGGTGCCGAATATGTCGAAAATACCCTGAATAACGCTGATGATTTCACCCGGCCTTTCCAGGAGGCCATGACAGCCTGGTGCTGGGGTTTCGGCTGGGGTGATGATGCGATTGATGCGAAAACCCGGTCGATGATGAACCTTGCTATGATCGGGGCGCTCGGCAAGATGCACGAATGGGAATTGCATTGCCGCGGGGCGATCGGAAATGGCGTGACAGTCGAAGAAATTCGCGCCATCATCCATGTCATCGGGATCTATTGCGGGGTGCCGCAATCACTGGAATGCTTCCGGGCAGCCCGCAAGGTGCTTGAAGAACACGGTATGCTCGAAGACTGAGCAGATTAGGGGAAAGTATGACACTCACACAGTTCTATATCGACGGCCAATGGGTCGATCCGGCAAAACCAGAAACCCTTGAGGTGATCAACCCGGCCACCGAACAGCCGGTCGCCACGATCTCTGTCGGCAGTGCCGCGGATGTCGACAGGGCCGTTGCTGCGGCACGCCGGGCTTTCGAGAAATCCCAGCTGGCGACGGTTGCCGAGAGGCTGGATCTGCTGACAACGATCCGCGAGACCTATAAACGCCGTTTCGATGATGTGGCCGATGCCATCCGCACTGAGATGGGTGCACCGCTGAACCTTGCCCGCGGGGCACAGGCCACGGTGGGGCTCAACCACCTCAAAACCGCCATCCGTGTGCTCGGTGAGCACACATTCGAATACGAGCATAACGGCTATACTGTCCGCCATGAGCCGATCGGTGTCTGCGGGCTGATCACGCCGTGGAACTGGCCGATCAACCAGATCGTCTCCAAGGTTGCACCGTGCATTGCCTCGGGCTCGACCATGGTGCTGAAACCGTCTGAAATTGCGCCGCTCTCGGCCATGGTTTTTGCCGAGATCATCCATGAGGCCGGGGCCCCGGCAGGGCTCTTCAACCTCGTCAATGGCTATGGCCCGGTGGTGGGGGAGGCGATGTCTGCGCATCCCGATATCGATATGATGTCGTTCACCGGATCGACACGTGGCGGCGTTGCCGTCGCCCGGGCTTCTGCTGAAGGGGTTAAGCGTGTCAGCCAGGAACTGGGTGGTAAATCCCCCAATATTGTTCTTGATGATGCGGCTTTTGCCAAGTCGGTGACTGATGGTGTTGCCAGTTGCATGAGCAATACCGGCCAATCATGTAATGCCCCGACCCGGATGCTTGTTCCGGCCAGCCGTCACGATGAAGCTCTTGAGATTGCTGTCGCCACCTGTGACGGCCTGGTGACCGGTGATCCGGAAAAGGAAAGCACCGATATCGGGCCGCTGGTCAGCGCAATGCAGTTCGACAAGGTGCAGGGGCTGATCGAGAAGGGGATCGAGGAAGGGGCCACCCTCGCCACCGGCGGAACCGGCAAGCCTGAAGGCCTGAACAGTGGCTATTACGTCAAGCCGACGGTATTCGGCCATGTCGACAACGATATGACCATTGCCCGGGAAGAGATTTTCGGCCCGGTTCTGGCGGTGATCTCCTATGATGATCTGGATGATGCTGTTAAGATCGCCAATGACACCGAATATGGCCTTGCCGCCTATATTTCCGGTGAAGACAAGGACCAGATCATGAGCATCGCCCGGCGTCTACGTGCCGGACAGATTCACATCAACCATGGTTCCGGCGGATCCGATGCGCCCTTTGGCGGCTACCGGAAATCCGGTAATGGCCGTGAAAAGGCGGAATGGGGTCTCACGGAATTCCTGGAGGTCAAGGCGATCATGGGCGTATGACGGCCGGGGGCGATCACCCCGATCAGCAGGTCACGGGAAGGGATATCTTTTTCGGGGCGGCGTGCCTGTTCGGGGAAATCGTCCTGTCTTTCGGGATTGCCAGCCTTGTCAAACTGCTGGAACCGTCGCTCTCGATCTTTCTCATTCTGTTCTTCCGCTATCTGTTCTGTCTGCCGCTGTTGCTCTTCCATGGCTGGCGGCAGCGTGGGACTGATCTTTTCCAGATCAATAACCGCCGTGTCCTGGTGTTGCGGACGATCAGCGGTTTTATGGGGCTGTTGACCTGGTTTGCCGCTGTTGCGCTGATTGATCTCAGCCTCGCCACGGCGTTGTTCCAGATGCTGCCGATCTTCATCACCATTCTGGCCCCAATGCTGCTCGGCGAGATCGTCGGCAGGCGGCGTTTGATGGCGGTCATCATCGGCTTTGTCGGGGTTGCGCTGCTGCTTGAACCGGTATCGTTCGAAGGGCTTGGCTGGGGGCTGGCGGCAGGTCTCGCGGCACCGTTTTTCGCGGCACTGATGTTTATCTTCCTGCGCAAATTGGGGCCGACCGAAGCCGCGGTTTCAACTGCACTCTGGTATAATATGGCCGGGGTCGTGCTGGCCGGGATGCTCAGCCTTTCCGACGGTTCAATGCAGGATTTCATCCGCAGCCCGATTGATGACGGCTGGTGGATGATGCTGGCGGGGATCGGCGTCCTGGCCAGTTTCCAGCAGATGATGATGGCGCTCAGCCACCGGTTTGCTCCGGCATCGGTGCTCGCCCCGGTGCATTACACAGCGATCCCCGTCGGCGTAGCGACAGGGATCATTTTTTTCGGCGAAAGCCTGACGCTGGAATTTGTTGCCGGTGTGGCGATCATCCTTTCCGCAAACTACTATATCCTTGTTCGTGAAAGGATGCAGGCGCAGGGTCACCACTAGCCGGGTAGAGATAGCCGCGGTTCAACGGCCGTCTCGCCCCGGGCTTGAGCAGCTGGATCTGGTAGACGGCGATATTGCCGTGTCGGAAACTGGCCTCGCTCGCCGCCAGATAGAGCTCCCAGATGCGGGCAAAAAATTCATCATAGAGCATGACCGCCTTTTCCCTGTTGCCCATGAACCGCTGCCGCCAGTGTTTCAGCGTTTCCGCATAATGCAGAAACAAAGTCTCGGTATCGGCAATCGCCAGGTCAGTTGCTTCGATTGCCTCGTTGAGTTCAGAAAGGCTGGGCAGATACCCGCCGGGAAAGATGTATTTGCTGATGAAACTGTCGGTGGGGGCTGGCGGGCCGATGCGGCCGATGGTATGGATCAGCGCAACGCCATCATCTTCCAGACAGCGGCTGACATGGCGGAAGAAAGAGGCCAGATGGCCCCGGCCGACATGTTCGAGCATGCCCACCGAGACAACCCTGTCAAAGCGGCGCGTCTCCTTCCGGTAATCGCGCAGGTCAAGATCGACAGGGGCGTTGGTTTCGGCAACGCGCTGGCGGGCCAGTTTCAGTTGTTCTTCCGAGAGCGTGATCCCGGCCACCGATTGGGCCAGCCGTGAAAGATGCAGGGCCAGCCCGCCCCAGCCGCAGCCGATATCGAGCACGCGCTGGTTCCCGTCAAGCTGCAGTTTGCGGGCGATATGGTCCTTCTTGCGGAACTGGGCTTCATCAAGGCTGATCCCCGGTTCATCGAAATAGGCGCAGGAATACTGCCAGTCCTCATCCAGAAAAAGAGCATAGAGATCGTTGCCGAGATCATAGTGATGATGCACATTGCGGCGAGATTGCCGTGGTGTCCGGCCTTCGGTGAGACGTGAAAACATCTGCCGCAGGCGGACCAGCCCGCGCGTTGTCACCGGCAGGCCGCAGTGAACCCCGGGGGTCATCATCCGGGTGATCACCTCAGGCAGATCACCGTCATCAATGCTGATTCGTCTGTGCCCCCAGGCTTCGGCAAAGCCGAGGCTCGGGTTGGCCATGATCCTGATGACATCGCGCCAGGAACAAAAGCGCACGACCGGCGTGGCATGGCCAATACGCCAGCCATCGGGAAACACTATGGTGATCCCGGCATTCATTGCGATCGGGGCAAACGCATGATGGAGGATCGTTTTTTGCATGGCCCGAGCCGATCAGGTTCAGTCTTTCCCTGATTCTGCAAGAAACCCCGGCCTGTTTTCAAATCACAAAAGCGTGATTGAAAAAACCTCAGCCATTGACAAGGTTGATCGAAAACCGGCGGTGACGTTGCATCAGCTCATCCAGATCAAGGCTCTGCAAGCGTCCTTCGGCCACCACTGGGCGGCCGTGAACGATGGTGTAGGATGCTTTCACCGGGCCGCAGAAAACGAGGCTGGCAACCGGATCGGCATGGGCTCCGGCGAAATCAATCTGATTGAGATCAAAGGCGGCGAAATCGGCAGCATAGCCCATGCCGATGCGGCCGATATCATCCCGCCCGAGCACGCTTGCCCCGCCACGGGTTGCCATGAACAGTGCCTCACGGGCAGTGAGTGCTGCCGGATCACCCCCGACACGCTGCAGCAGCATCGCCTGGCGAGCCTCGTTCAGCATATGGCCGCTGTCATTCGAGGATGATCCGTCGACGCCGAGCCCGACCTTGACCCCGGCATCACGCATTTTGCGGACAGGGGCAATGCCGCTGGCCAGCCGCATATTCGAGCACGGGCAATGCGCCACGCCGGTGCCGCTGCGGGCAAAAAGATCAATCTCGTTGTCATCGAGGCGGACACAATGGGCGTGCCAGACATCATCCCCCACCCAGCCAAGGGATTCGGCATAATCGCCGGGGCGCTGGCCGAAGGTCGTGAGCGAATAGTCGATATCTTCCTCGTTTTCGGCCAGATGGGTATGCAGCCCCACGCCTTTTTCGCGGGCCATGATCGCCGTATCGCGCATCAGCCCCGTGGATACGGAAAACGGTGAGCAGGGGGCGAGGGCAACATGTGTCATGGCAAAACGACTGCTGTCATGGAAGGCATCGACGACACGGTCGAAATCCTTGAGAATATCCGCCTCGCTCTCAGTGAGGTAATCCGGCGGCAGCCCGCCCTGGCTTTCGCCGATGCTCATGGCGCCGCGGGTGGCGGTGAAGCGCACACCGACCCGGAGGGCGGCCTCAATTGAATCATCCAGTCGGGCCCCGCCGGGAAAAATATACTGATGGTCAGAAGACGTGGTGCAGCCGCTCAGCGCGAGTTCGGCGAGCCCGAGCGATACGGCTGTTGATATCGATGCCGCATCGAGCCGTGACCAGATCGGGTAGAGCGCCTTGAGCCAGTTGAACAGGGTTGCATCCTGCCCGGCGGGGATCACCCGTGTCAGATTCTGGAACAGGTGGTGGTGGGTGTTGACCATGCCGGGGATAACAACATGACCGTTGAGATCAATTTCATCGTCAGCCCCAATGGGTGCCGGGCCTGTGCCGAGGCTTTCGATGACACCATTGCGGCTCATCACCCAGGCATTTTCGAGTTCCGTGCCGTCATCATCCATGAGCGCGAGACGATAGATGTTCTTGAGCAGCAGGCTGGTCATCGGGGCTATCCGTGATGGTGTCGGGTTGAACCTGCACAGACTGCGCCGG
>JBMHCY010000067.1:0-15645 GCA_049889655.1 Puniceispirillales bacterium (SeqCode) | reverse complement strand
TCAGCAAACTGAAACTCTACCGGCTGCGGCGGGCGGTGACGATCACCGCTGATGACACGCCTGTCCATGCCGTGATCGGGACAGCTGAAAATAGCCGCCGTGACCCTCGCTTTGCCGAGACTGTCAGCCGCTTCTACGGGGCTGTCGATACCGCCGCGGAAGAGGCTGCGTTTACCGCATTCCGCTGGCAGCATGGCGTTTTTGAAGGGGCGGCCGAACTGATCCCGGAAAAGGCCCTGCCGCTGGAAGCCCGGCTTGATCTCGATGCCGGAATCAGTTTCGAGAAGGGCTGCTATATCGGCCAGGAAGTGACAGCCCGGACACGCTATCGCGGGCTGGTGAAACGGTCTTTTGTGCCGGTTCGTCTGACCTCTGTTCTGGCTTCACCGGCGCAGATCACAGCAGCCGGAAAAGACGCCGGTGATCTGCTGGCCTGCCTTGCCGATGGCGATGCCGCACTGGGGCTGGCCTCGGTCCGGCTGGCGTTCCTCAACGATCCCGAAACCCCGCTTGAAGTCGGTGGCGAGGTGATCACACCGTTTCTGCCGCCACGGCTGCTGCCCCTGCCCGGTACTGACCAGAACAGCGGATAACCCCCTTACCAGGAGGTGAACGCCCCGTCGATGGTCAGGGGTGAGCCGGTGATCGAGGCGGCATGGGGCCCCATCAGATAGGAAACGAACGCCGCGATCTGCTCAATCGTGACAAACTCGCCCGTTGGCTGGCGTTCGATCACCAGATCACGCGATTCATCCTCACGGCTTGTGCCCTTGGCGGCCATGCGGGCTTCGATCTGAGCTTCAACAAGCGGGGTTCGCACCCAGCCGGGGCAGATGGCGTTGCAGGTCACGCCATGGGTTGCGCCTTCGAGGGCAATGGTGCGGGTCAGCCCGACCAGCCCGTGCTTGGCCGCAACATAGGCAACCTTGCCCGATGATGCTGTCAGCCCGTGGACAGACGCGATATTAACGATACGCCCGAAGCCTCTGGCCTTCATGCCCGGCATGACCATTGCGATGGTATGGAAACAGGCGGAAAGGTTGATGGCGATCACCTCATCCCATTTTTCCGGGGGAAAATCCTCCACCGGGGCAACGTGCTGAATACCGGCATTGTTGACCAGTCCATCGATGCGGCCAAGGGCTTCCTCGGCAGCAGCCATCATCCGGCGGATATCATCAGGCCGCCGCATATCCGCATCGAAATAGTCAGCGGAGGCTGCCCCCAGTTGCCGGAGCTCATCGCTGATCTCAGCCACCCGGGCTTTATCGGCAAGGCCGTTGAAACAGATCCGGTGGCCTTCTTTTGCCAGCATTCGGGCGACACCCAGGCCTATGCCGCTGGTGGCACCGGTTACAAAAACATTGAGCTGATCCATCTTTTCCTCGGGTCAATCACGTCGGGCAAACAGGGCATCTGCCGCAGAGCGCACAGAATCCTTTCCTTCGAGGATGCTGTCAATACGGCTTATTTCATCGAGCAGGCGCTGTTTGTAGGCTTGCAGGTCCTCGACGTTCCAGCGTTCCATCTCCGGTGGCCGTGACGCCGGTTTGAGATTGTTAATGTCGTCTTCCATGGCTGTCCTCCTCTGGCAAATGATGGTTTCTTTGATGATAGGTGACCGTGACGGGTTTGCAAATTGCAGAAGCACTCATTATATAGAGGAAAGAGATGATAACGATACCGAGGCCAGAGCGGCCCGACCAGTTTCAGGAGACATGATGGCTGACCTGCTTATGCCCAAGGCAACCGCTGTTTGGTTGATTGACAACACGGCGCTGACATTCGCGCAGATTGCCGATTTCTGCGCCCTGCACGACCTTGAAGTCCAGGCGATCGCCGATGGTGATGTCGGCGCCGGAATTCAGGGCTATAACCCTGTTCTCAACAAGCAGCTGACCGATGAAGAAATCAAGCGCTGCGAAGAAGACCCAAGCGCCCGGCTGGTGCGGTCGACAACCACCCTGCCGGAGCCGACCCAGCGGACGAAAGGCCCCCGCTATGTGCCGCTTGCCCGGCGTTCTGATAAACCTGACGGGATCGCCTGGATCGTCAAGCATCATCCCGATATCAAGGACAGCCAGATCGCCAAACTGATCGGCACGACCAAGGAAACCATCGGCAAGATCAGGGATCGTTCCCACTGGAACATTTCCAACATCTCAGCCAAGCATCCGGTTATGCTCGGGCTCTGCTCGCAGGATGATCTCGACAAGGCCATCGAAAAATCGGGCGGAACGCCGCAACCTGCCAGCGAGCAGGTGAGCAGCATTTCCGAGCTGCCCTGATCATCCGGGTTTAGTTTTTCGGATATCCGATCGCCTGTAAGGCCACGGTGATCTCGTCAAGAATGGCGGGGTCATCGATCGTGGCCGGCATGGGGTAATCAACACCGTCAGCGATTTTTTGCATGGTCCCGCGGAGGATCTTGCCGGAACGGGTTTTTGGCAGCCGCTGGATAATCACCGCTTCCTTGAAGGCCGCGACCGGGCCAATCTGTTCCCGCACCATCTTGACGACTTCGGCGACAACCTCATCCCCGGCACGCGAGACACCACTCTTGAGCACGAGGAAGCCCAGCGGCACCTGGCCTTTAAGCGCATCCGCCGCCCCGACAACAGCACATTCGGCAACGTCGGGATGAGCTGCCAGCACTTCTTCCATGCCGCCGGTCGAAAGCCGGTGACCGGCCACATTGATGATGTCATCAGTGCGCGCCATAACATAGATATAGCCATCCTCATCAATATAACCGGCATCACCGGTTTTGTAGTAGCCCGGGAATTCGGCCATATAACTTTCAACAAACCGGTCATCGTTGTTCCACAAGGTCGGCAGACACCCCGGCGGCATTGGCAGTTTGACCACGATAGAGCCGATCTCACCGGCCTCGACCGGATGGCCTGCTGTATCCACCACCTCAACCTGCCATGACGGCACGGCACGGCCGGGGCTGCCAACACGGACAGGGGTATCGTCAATCCCCAGGCAGGTGGCGGCGATGGACCAGCCTGTTTCCGTCTGCCACCAGTGATCGATCACCGGCACCCCGAGATGTTCGGCCACCCAGTGCAGGGTATCGGGATCACAGCGTTCCCCGGCGACAAACTGGGCGTGGAAATGGCTGAGATCATAATTGGCCAGCAGCTTACCTTCCGGGTCTTCCTTCTTGATGGCCCGGATGGCTGTCGGTGCCGTGAACATCACCTTGACCTTGTGTTCGGCGATCACCCGCCAGAATGCTGCTGCATCAGGGGTACCGACAGGCTTACCTTCATAGAGAATGGTGGTACATCCGGCAAACAGCGGGGCATAGACAATATAGGAATGGCCAACCACCCAGCCGATATCCGAGGCTGCCCAGAACACATCCCCCGGATCGGTATCATAAATATTCTTCATCGACCATTTGAGTGCCACGATATGCGCGCCAGTGGGGCGCACAACCCCCTTGGGGACGCCGGTGGTGCCCGATGTGTAGAGGATATAGCACGGGTCTTCACTGCGGACCGGCACACAATCCGCCGGGGCGACACCTTCATGGGCGGCGTGCCAATCCAGATCACGGCCCTCCACCATGCTGGCTTCGGCCTGGGGGCGTTGCAGCAGGATGCAGGTCTCAGGCTTGTGGCTGCTGATCTCAATGGCCTCATCGAGCATGGGCTTGTATTCGACAATCCGGTTCGGCTCAATGCCGCAGGATGCGGTGACAATCATCTTCGGGTTGCAGTCATCAATCCGCTTGGCCAGTTCGCTGGCGGCAAAGCCCCCGAAAACAACCGAATGGATAGCCCCCAGCCTTGCCGTTGCCAGCATGGCGATCACCGCTTCGGGGATCATCGGCATATAGATGATGACACGGTCACCATAGCCGACCCCCCGGGCCGCCATCACACCGGCGAAATGGGCAACACGGTCACGCATCTCCCGGTAGGTGAAATGCTGCTTTGCTCCAGTGACGGGACTGTCATAGATAAGGGCGTTCTGCTCCCCCCGGCCTTCTTCAATATGCAGATCAAGGGCATTATAGCAGGTGTTGGTCAGCCCGCCGTCAAACCACCGGTAGAAGGGCGGGTTGTCATCATTGAGGATGCGTTCCGGTTCCTTTTCCCAGGAAACGGCCTTGGCGGCCTCCGCCCAGAAGGCAACAGGGTCATTGGCGGCGGCGGCGGCAACAGGCAGGAAATCTTTCATATCCAATTCAACCTTATTCTGGTGTATGATAGAGCCATCACATTATTCATCGTGAATAATGGCGGCTAGGGCATGGCGGTGCAAGACCTAAGGTTTTGAGCACGGAAATTAAGAACGGACCCGACAGGGCAACATGCGATAACGATGGACGACACAACCAGCATTGAACAGCAACAGGCCCGGTTACGCAAACGGCTTGAACAGTTGACGATCGAGCATCGGGATCTCGACGAGGTCATCGATGAAATCTCACGCAGCCCTTCGGCTGATCTTGTCCGGCTGCAGCGGCTGAAAAAGCGCAAACTATCGATCAAGGATGAAATCCGGTCTCTGCATCAGCGGCTGTTGCCAGATATCATCGCCTGATTTACATTCCCCGTTTTGGCAGGATATGGATTGAACAATGGCATCCTCTGAAATCAAGGTAGGCATCTGCATGGGCAGCCAGTCGGACTGGCCGACCATGCGCCATGCTGCGGAAACGCTCGAAAGCCTCGGCATTGCCTGTGAACGCAAGATCACATCGGCACACCGGACCCCGAAACGCATGGCCGAATATGCTGAATCAGCCCGGGATCGCGGCATCAAGGTGATCATCGCCGGTGCCGGCGGGGCGGCACATCTGCCCGGGATGCTCGCTGCCCATACAACCCTGCCCGTCCTCGGGGTGCCAATTGAGAGTGCCGCCCTCAAAGGCATGGATTCGCTTCTGTCGATCGTCCAGATGCCTGCCGGGGTTCCTGTCGGCACATTCGCGATTGGCCGGGCCGGGGCTGTCAACGCCGCGCTGATGGCCGCAAGCATGCTCAGCCTCGAAGATGCAGGTCTCGCCACCCGGCTGCAGCAATGGCGGGATGCCCAGACCGGCAGTGTCGGGGAAGAACCCGTCGATGACTAAGCCGCCCTCTCTGCTTCCCGAAGGCAGCGTTATTGGTATCCTCGGCGGGGGGCAACTCGGCAGGATGACAGCGATTGCCGCAGCGGAGCTGGGCTATCGATGCCATGTCTTTGCCCCGCCGGGGGATGCTCCCGCCACCGATATTGCGGCGTTTTCAACCCGTGCCGCCTATGATGATGACGCCGCACTGAAAGCCTTCGCCGATGCGGTCGATACCGTCACCAGCGAGTTTGAGAACGTTCCGGCAGCAGCCATGGCCCTGATTGCCGAAACAACACCCGTCAGCCCCGGGGTGGCCGCCCTTGAGGTCGCCCAGCATCGGATCGCCGAAAAGACACTGGCCCGGGACCTCGGCATTGCCACCCCGGCTTTTGCCGCGATCACGTCAGCCGCCGATATCACCGCCCCGCTTGCCGCCATGCCCGGCGGGGCGATCCTGAAAACCTGCCGCCTCGGCTATGATGGCAAGGGGCAGGCACGGATCAGCACATCTGCTGATGCCGAAGAGGGCTTTGCCCGGCTTGCCAGCGATGACTGCATTCTCGAGGAACGGATTGATTTCACCGCCGAGGCCAGTTTTCTTGTCGCCCGCTGTGCCGATGGCCGCATTGCCCATTTTCCGGCCAGTATCAACAGCCATGAAAACGGGATTCTGGCGCTTTCCGACGCCCCGGCTTCAGCGGAAATCCTGCCGCCAGCGTTGCTGCGTGAAGGCCAGCAGGCGGTCGAGGCCATGGCCAACCATCTCGGGCTGGTGGGGCTGCTGGCGATGGAAACCTTCATCACGGCGAAGGGCCTTGTGTTCAACGAGATCGCCCCGCGCCCCCATAATTCGTTTCACTGGACCATTGAGGGCACGGCAACAAGCCAGTTCAGCCAGCTGGTGCGGGCGGTGACCGGCCTGCCGCTGGGGTCCACCGAAGCTCTCGGCCAGTGGCAGATGCAGAATATCCTGGGTGAGCATATGGCCATCCTCAAAGCCGCCATGGCCGAGCCTGGGGCCTTTATCCACCGCTACGGCAAGGCTGAACCTCGGCCAGGCCGCAAGATGGCCCATATCACACGAAAAACAGGCTAGCCCCGCCCGGCAAGCGCGGTCAGATCAAATGGCGTATCCTGATAGAGATCGTGGAGCCAGTTGGTCATCAGCAGGAAGGCAAAGGGCCGCCAGTAATTGACAGGGTCTGCCTGCGGGTCATCATCGGGGAAATAATTGGCTGGCAGGGCGGTATCCAGCCCGGCCTCGGCATCACGGTGATATTCCGCGGCCAGGGTGTCGGCATCGTATTCCAGATGATTGAGGATGAAGATATCGCCGCTGCCTGCATCACGCACCATGCCCGGCCCGGCTTCCGGGCTCCAGGCAAGGAGATCAAGGCTGCTGACAGCCTCAAGGTCTTCCCGCAGATTGGCCGTATGGCGCGAAACCGGCATGGGGAAATTATCGGTGAACCCTTTCATCAGCCGCGACCGGTTTTCCATCACCTGGTGATCGAACACCCCGAACCGCTTCGCCCCCAGCAGGTGCTTGGGCACAGCGTGGAAGTGATAGAGCAATGCCTGCGCCCCCCAGCATATCCCTAACCGGCGGAAACAGTGGGTTTGTGACCAGTTGAAAATCTCCACCAGCTCGTCCCAGTAGCCGACCTCTTCGAATGGCATGGTTTCGATCGGTGCACCAGTGATGAGGATCGCATCGAAACATTCATCACGGACATCATCAAGCGTTCGGTAATAGCGGCGCAGATAGCCCTGTTCGGTGTTACGCGGGGTGTAGCTCGCCGTTGTCATCAGCGTCAGTTCGATCTGCAGGGGTGAATTGCCGAGCAGACGGGCAAACTGGATTTCAGTTTCCTTCTTCTTTGGCATCAGGTTGAGCAGCAGGATCCGCAGCGGCCGGATATCCTGCCGCACGGCTTCATCGCTGACAATCAGATCGACGTGTTCTTCTTCCAGAACGGAACGGGCCGGAAGATCATGTTGAATTTTGATAGGCATGGGGTTTGTCCAAAATCGATTGAAAAGGGTGAAGGTCTAGCCAGAGCGGCGCATCGACATTCGACCCATCATTCGACCGGCCAGCCTGATCCCCATCTCCGCCGCCTTGCGAGCCGGGGCAGTGACTTTCGGTATCAGGGCAACCTCACGCAGACGCTGATCAAGGAAGGCTTCGACCCGGGCCGCGTCTGCCGTCGGGTTGGCCACCCAGTACAGCAACACCGCGGAATAGACCCCGGCCAGGGTGGCGCGTTTCGTGTAGAAGGAAAAATCAACAGCACGATCACCAGTCAGCCGCCAGATGCGATCGACAGTCCGGTAGAGTGTTTTGGCGGCCAGCGGCCCGTTCTGGGGACGGGCGAGCACCTTGAGTGCCCCGGCAACAGCTTCCCGATGCGGGGCAGCGTTTTCGAGGCGGCAGAGAATTGACGCCCGGATAATGGTGGTCACACCCGTTGGCCGGGGCTCAAGCGCATCGAGGCTCGTCGCCATGTCGCGGTCAGCCATATCCGTAAACCCGTCAATCGCATCCATCACCCCGCCGGGGAGCATATTCCTGGCTTCTTCCGGCGACAGACCAAGGTCTTCCGCCGCCATCGAGATGGCAGAATCGCTCCACCCGTCAAACGGGATATGGGGCAGCATCGCCCGGATCAGATCATCACGCGTTATTTCGGCCATGGCCGTATCCTTTCGCTTACATCCCTTATATAGGCTCAAACAGCATCAGATGAAACCCCTTTCAGGGCCACCGCTGCGGCATTGGCACAAAGCATTTGCCTTGTTGGTCAGATATGCTATAAAGCCCGTTCCTTTGAACGATAACCAGGAAGGATGTGAAACTCGTGTTTGTAACCGTACGGGATAACAACGTTGACCAGGCCCTGCGCGTGCTGAAAAAGAAAATGCAGCGCGAAGGTCTTTTTCGCGAAATGAAGAACCGCCGCTCCTATGAAAAGCCTTCTGAGAGGCGTGCCCGCGAATCAGCTGAATCCACCCGCCGCGTTCGCAAACTCATGCGCAAGCGCATGGAACGCGAAGGTTTCTAGAAAGTCATCCACTTTCAACCATCCTGGAAAAGCCGCCTTCGGGTGGCTTTTTTGTTTTGGAGACACCGATGAGCATCACGATCAGGCCATTTGAGCCGCAAGACCGCCAGGCGATCATCAGCCTCTGGGCGGAGGCCTTCCCCGATGACCCGCCGTGGAACGCCCCGGCGGCCATGCTTCGGGCAAAGGAGGATTTTCAGCCCGGCGGACTGCTGGTGGGGGTGATTGAGACTGCCGTCGTTGCTGTTGTCATGGCCGGGTATGATGGTCATCGCGGCTGGATCAACGCCCTTGCGGTCGCTGCACCCTGCCGGGGCAGAGGCTATGGCAAGGCAATGCTGCAGGCGGCGGTCGCGTTGCTGGAAGAACAGGGCGCGGTCAAGGTCAACCTGCAGATCAGAGGCGATAACACATGCCTCGAAGGCTTCTACCGGTCTTGCGGCTTTACCACCGAAGATCGGATTTCAATGGGGATACTCACCACCCGAGGGGCTGCCGATCACGCCTGATCAGCATGGGTGTAGATAGCTTCGGGAATGCCTGCTGCGATAGCCGCTTCCTGCTGTCGCCTGGCGAGCGCGTCACTGTCAAAATTGTCGATCAGCCCTTCGAACAGGCGGTGCCAATTCACCTCTGCCTTAAGATGCATGAAGACCGAGCCAAGCCCGATCGCCGCCCTGTCCATGAGCACAAATTCCCGGGGTGGCTGGACGCCACCGATCCGGCGCAATTCTTCATAGACTTTCATGGCGACCTCTCGGCCTTCGCTGCCTGACCGCATCTGCTGGATCGGCCGGGCCTTATCTTCGAGAAGCGGTGTATAGATAAAGCGTGCCCAAATGTTCAGAATGTCGATGGCTTCCTTGTCGAGGCCAGTAAAGCCCCAGTTTTCATAGGCCTGCACCGCGAGGGCCTCATCACCGTCACGCAGGGCACGGTAAAGATCAATAACACCGCCGACAAAGCGTGGCCGGAACAGCCGGATACATCCGTAATCGAGCAGGTTGACCTGCCCATCAGGGGTGATGGTGTAATTGCCGGGATGCGGGTCTCCGTGGATGACACCGTAATAATAGAAAGGCACATACCATGTCCGGAACATATTGGCGGCAACGGCGTTGCGCTGTTCCTGATCATCGGTGCTGTCGATATAGTCGCGCAACCGCATCCCCTCGACCCAGGTCATTGTCAGCAGTCTGTCCGTGGAAAGATCAGCCAGCGGTTCGGGCACATTGGCCCCGGCTTCATCAGCCAGCATGAGCCGGTAGAGCCGCATATTGGCGATCTCGCGGCGGTAATCGAGTTCCTCTTCGAGCCGTTCCGCCAACTCAAGGTGGATTTCCCCGGTCGAGATCGCCTTGTCATAGCGCTCATAGATCGAAAAGATCAGTTTCAGCTGCCGCAGGTCGGCTTCCACCGCCGCCCGCATATCGGGGTATTGCAACTTGCAGGCCAGCTTGCGGCCATCAGAATGCAGCGCCCGGTGCACCTGCCCGAGCGATGCTGCCGCTGCCGCCTGTTTTTCAAATTCCACAAACCGTGACTGCCAGTCCGAGCCGAGTTCCGTTGCCATGCGGCGTTTGACAAAAAGCCAGCCCATGGACGGGGCATCAGTCTGCAAATTGGCCAGTTCCTCGGCGTATTCTCTTGGCAGGGCTTCGGGGATGGTCGCCAGAATCTGCGCGACTTTCATCAGCGGACCCTTGAGGTTGCCGAGCGCATCCCGCAACTGGGTGGCGTGGTTTTCCCGATCCACCTTGATCCCGAGATAGCGTTCCCCGGCCATCCGCATGGCGAGGTTCCCCATCGTTCCCGTCACCCGCGCATAACGGCGGATGCGGCCACCCATGCCGGGGGTATCATCAGCCATCGGCCTGGCCCTCCATGGCATCGAGTTCGGCCTCGAGTTCATCGATCATGCCACTGAGCATATCGAGACCGAGCGACCAGAACCCCTTGTCGCGGGCATCCAGCCCAAACGGGGCCAGGGCTTCATCATGGCGGTGGGTGCCACCGGCACGCAGCAGTGCCTGATAGCGGCAGACAAAGGCTGTCTTGTCCGCCTCGCCCTCGGCTTTCGCATAGACCTGCCAGAGCGCATTGACGAGGCAATCACCAAAGGCATAGGCATAGACATAGAACGGCACATGAACAAAATGGGGAATGAAACCCCAAATCGGCCGATAGGTTTCATCAAGCCGGATCGCCGGCCCGACGGCATGGGCCTGTGTTTCCATCCAGATATCGCTGATCTGATCCGGTGTCAGTTCACCGTCACGCCGCGCATCGTGGAACCGGGTTTCGAAATTATGGAAGCCGATCTGACGCACCACCGTGTTGAGCATATCCTCAATCTTGCCCGCCAAGAGGGCCCGCCGCTGCACCTTGTCTTCGCAGCGGTCAAGCAGGCGGCGGAAGACCAGCATCTCCCCGAATACCGAGGCTGTTTCCGCAAGGGTCAGGGGTGTCGAGCTCATCAGATAGCCCTGCGGGGCGGCCATCACCTGATGCACCCCGTGGCCAAGTTCATGGGCCAGCGTCATCACATCACGCACCTGACCGCTGTAATTCATCAGGATATAGGGATGCGCCGATGGCACGGTGGGATGGCTGAATGCCCCGGAGGCCTTGCCCTGGCGTTGCGGGGCATCGATCCAGCCACGATCAAAGAACCATGAGGCGATCTCGGCCATGCCCGGGTCGAAATCCCCAAAGGCATCGAGAATGATCTGGCGGGCTTCATCCCATGAAAACTTGCGCGGGTCTTCCCCCGGCGGTGGCGCGTTGCGATCCCACCAGTTGAGCTGATCGACCCCCATCCAGCGGGCTTTCAGCGCATAATAGCGATGGGTGAGCCGGGGCATCGCCTCGGTTACACTCTCGGCCAGCGCATCAACCACCTCATCCTCGACATCATTGCCGAGATTACGGGATGAAACAGGGCGGGCAAAGCCCCGCCAGCGGTCGTCGGTGCTCTTGTCCTTGGCAATGGTGTTGAGCACCAGCGTCATCAGACGGCTGTTGGCCTCGAGGGTGGCCGAGCGGCTGAGCCCGGCCTTTTTGCGGGTTTCAGGATCAGGGTCCTGCATCATGTCGAGAATCTCGGCCTCGCCCACCTCGCTGTCATCGACCTTGAAGCGCAGGCTGGCCGCCGTTTCATCAAACAGCCGCACCCAGGCAGACCGCCCCGAAGGCTGTTTTTCGATGAGCATCTTTTCAAGATCATCAGCGAGCTGGTGGGGACGCCAGGCCCGCACAAGCCGCAACCAGGGGGCCAGCGCCGCCACTTCAGGATGTGCCATCAGCGTCTCGATACGGCTGTCGTCAAGCCGCGCGATCTCCAGTTCGACAAACACCAGTAGAGCACTGATCTCACTGTCCAGCTCGCGCATCATCTGCGCCTGGCGGCCGGTTTCGGCCTCTGTCATATCAGCGGCAAAGGCCAGATCGGCAAAACTCGACAGCCTACCCAGTGTCTCGTTGATCTTCTCATAGGACCGGATAAGCCCGGCAAAGGCAGCGGCATCAGCCTCGTGAACCCGCCCCTTCCAGGTGCTGTAGAGCGCTTCGGCATCGGCACGGACAGCGGTGATGTCCTTGTCGATTTCAGGAGCATCCGCAGCGGGGTAGAGATCGGCCAGTGACCATGAGGGAAGGGAATCGGGCATCGTGTTCCTCGTTAGCAAGATGATCCTAATATGGTGTGGATGCCGCCTCAGGACAATGGCTGATTGCACCGTGATGCTGCTGGTTTCCGCCCGGGCCCGGTGACGCCCAAAAATTTTCTTGCAACTTGGGCTGGGTTGACCTCACTGTTTCACAACAGAGCAGATTTTCGGGGGAGATGATCATGAAAATCGGATTTATCGGGCTGGGCAATGTCGGCGGCAAACTGGCGGGCAGTCTTGTCCGCAACAAGTTTGATGTGATGGTGCGCGATCTTGACCGCAGCATCGCCGAGCCTTTTCTTGAACAGGGAGCCGAATGGGGGGAGTCGCCGAAAGCCATGGCTGAAGCCTGTGATCTGGTGATCACCTGCCTGCCCTCGCCTGCGGCCTGTGCAACGGTGATGGAAGCCGATGACGGCCTGCTCAAAGGGTTAAGTGCCGGCAAAATCTGGGCGGAAATGAGCACTACCGATGAATCCGAAGTCCGGCGGCTGGGGGCCCTTGTGGCCGAAAAAGGTGCCTCACCGGTGGATTGCCCGGTTTCCGGCGGCTGCCACCGTGCCGCCACCGGCAATATTTCGATCTTTGCAGGCTGCGACCGGGAAACCTTTGACCGGATGCTGCCAGTGCTGACCACCCTCGGGCGTCGTGTCCTGCATACAGGGCCTCTTGGTTCTGCCTCCATCCTCAAGGTCATGACCAATTATCTTGCGACAGCCAACCTGATCACGGTGATCGAGGCCATGACGGTGATGAAGGCCATGGATATCGATCTCAACACCACCTATGAAGCGATCAAGATTTCCTCCGGTACGTCCTTTGTCCATGAAACCGAAGGCCAGGTCATTCTGAACGGCAGCCGCGATATCAATTTCACCATGGATCTGGTGCTCAAGGATACGGGCCTGTTTCAGCAACTGGCGGAACGCCACAACGTGCCGCTGGAAGTCTCACCGCTGGTTGTCGATATTTTCCGTGACGGCATTGACCGCTACGGCCCGCGGGAGTTTTCCCCCAACATCATCCGCCGCCTTGAGGATGCCACCGGGCTGAGCGTGCTCGCCCCGGGCTTTCCCGCCGAGATTGTCGATGACGAACCGGAAGAGGCCGGATACGAGGTCATCCCCAAGGAATAACCCGGGGTAACCCGCAAGCCATGCCAGATTAGCAGATCAGCCCCGCAGAGAGGTTTTTGTGGCCACTTGCGGGGCTTTTCTGATCCCTTCACGGATAAAGATGAAAATACCGCTGCTGACAATCAGAATCATACCCCCAAAGGTCATCAGATCAGGAATTTCCCCAAAAAAGACAAACCCGCTGATGATCGCCGTGATCAGCATGGCATATTCAAACGGAGCAACCACTGACGGGTTCCCGATCCGGTAAGCTGAAAGCAGCATTAATGTTCCCACCGTCGAGAGACAGGAGATCAGAATAATCGCGCTGATGATAAATGTGTCATCCATCGCCCAGGGTCGCAGCAGATAGTTGAGCGCACCGCTGCCGGTTTGATCGAGATCAAGAAAGGGAATGACCGCCGCTGCGATCAGGCCGAAAATGATTGTCCCCAGATACATATGCATTGTTTGTTGCCAGACAGTATCCTGGTCACGGGTATAACGGGCAATCATCATCGAAATGGCATAACTCAAGGCCGTGTAGACAGGTAAAATTGCCACCCAGTCCATCACCGCCGGATCAGGTTTGATGATCATCACCATGCCGATGAAGCCGACGACAATCGCTGAAAAGCGATAAAGCCCCACAGGGTTTTTCAGAACCAGCCATGAGATCATGGTGATGAAGAAAGGGCTGACAAAGAAAATGCTGGTCGCCGAAGCAATCGGCATCGCTGTCAGGGCAATGTAGAAACACAGATAGCCCGTGAAAAAAAACACCGCCCGCAAAACTGAAAGCCAGGGATACGCTGTCGCAAAAGAGATCGGCTTGCCCCTGAAACGGAGATATGCCATCAGCACCATGCCGCCGACAAGACCACGCAGGACAATAATCTGGATCAATGAAGCATCATCCGCCATCGCCTTAATAAAGACATCCTGCACACTGAACAGAATAACCCCGGCCAGAATACACAGAATGCCCCGTTGATCATCCGTCATGAGCGACTCCGGCAACGATATTCCAAACATCATCTTGTTCACAATCACCAGGGCTGACAATCCTGATAATTAAGATAATTCAGTCGCTTAGAGGATATTTCAAATCCCATTCCCGACACTGTGTCGAGTTTGGGACAAGAATACCTGAGGCGGCATGCAGCAATGCCATTCTAACCATAGCCATTTTATGCTAAACCCGAATTCATGGTCCCGTAGCTCATCAGGATAGAGCGACAGATTCCTAATCTGTAGGTAGCAGGTTCGAGTCCTGCCGGGATCACCACCCGACATTGATCAGCCCTTGCCCCGCCAGGGGATCAGCCGGCTGATGGCCCAGCGCATGAACAGATCAAAGATCAGCCCCAGCAGCCCCATGATCAGGATGGTGACCCAGATCAGCTCGTAATCCGAGACTGTCCGGGCGACGTTTTCGATAAAGCCGATGCCGGTTGTCCCGGCGAGCATTTCCGCCGCCACCAGCGTTCCCCAGCAGACCCCGATCGCGATCCGAATGCCGGTGAGGATTTCCGGCAGGGCATTCGGCAGGATCACGTGGCGCAGGATTTGCTGGTTCGTCGCCCCGAGAGAATGTGATGCCCTGATCTTCGACAGCTGCGTGCCCGAGGCCCCGGTGCGGGCCGAGATCACCATGATGGCAAAGGCCACCATGAACAGCAGGAAAATCTTGCCGTCATCCTGAATCCCGAAAATCGTCAGGATCAGGGGAGCCCAGGCCAGCGGCGGTACCGGCCGATACAGTTCAATCAGCGGATCAAAGAACGATTTGAAAAACCGCGAAACCCCCATATAGATGCCCAGCGGCACCCCAAGCAGGATCCCCATGGCGAGAGCCACCAGCACCCGGAACAGGGAATCCCAGATATGACCGTCAAGCATCGGGATCGCCCCGAGATTGAAATCACCCACAGCAATGGCCAGCAGCACATCCTTGTAGTTGCGTTCAAACTCGCCCTGGCTGTTATGCGAGCCGTATTCACCAGGCAGCATATCGACAAGCCCGTCAGGGATCAGGAAGTCGACAATATTGGCGATCGGCAGCCATTACCACCAGAGCAGCCGCGTGCCTTTATAGCCGCCCCCGGCATCAAGATCAGGGTTCGACAACTGGCCCAGTTTGGCCACAACATCGAGCGGCTTCGGCAGCCACCGGCTGGAGCCCTGCTCAATGCAGATCGTTCGTGTCTTGATCACCGCTCCGCCGGGGAAAAATGCCTTTTCGACAAAACCGAGACTGCCCATGCTGTCATCGACAGTTTCGGTCAGCGTGTTCATCGAAGCGTTGATCCCCTGCATGGTGTCGGCGGGGAAGATGACGCCGTCATCAAGCCGCCTGAAGATACGCTCAACCGCCTTGATATAGGCAGCCCTGTCTTCATCAGCGGCAGCCCCGGCATCCTTCAATCCGGCAATGGCCACTCTGGTCTCGGCAATGATCTGCTCGGCCCCTTCCGGCATATTGCGGAGGCTCAGAAAATCCTTGGAAATGGCCTGTGCCTGCATGGCGACCTGATCATAGAGCACCCCGCGGCTGGTCATGGGCATGAGTGGAATTTCATTGTTGGTGACCCCCCAGGGGGCCTGATCAAAAGCCGCAGCATCGGGCACCAGCCCTGCAGAGCCTTCTTCCAGCTGGCGGGTAAGCCCGTCAATCCTGTCCTGAATCAGGCCAAGCCCTGTCACCGCCTCAGGGGCGAGCA
>JBMHCY010000066.1:0-13660 GCA_049889655.1 Puniceispirillales bacterium (SeqCode) | reverse complement strand
TTGCACTGGCCGCTGCGCCAATAAACCAGCGTGCAGCGGTTTCATCATTGTAATAATCAACAACTTCCTGCCATTCGCTCGGTGCTGTTGCTGAGGCACGCAAGGACAGCTGGGCGGAAAGATAGGTCCGCGCATAAAGCGGCAGCGGGCTTGGTGTGCTGGGCAGGGTGAGCCCGGCATTGGTCAGCTGGGCTTCCGTCAGCACTGTCCCGGCCGTGCCGACAGCCGTTTTGGCTTCGGCAAAATAGGTCAGCTCAGAACTGCGTGAGGCCCAGAGTGAGGCCGTGATATTACAGACACCAGACCCACCGGAACGCGACGCCTCGGTATTGTCAAAACATTCGGTAAAGTCAGCCAGGGTGAAATTGGCACGGTCGGTATTGCCGAGCCAGGCTGTATACATGGCACCGGAGAAGCCAATGTAATCAAGGAGGGCTGTCTGGATCTGTGCCGGGTTTGGTGATGCCGTGAGGGTGGCGATATCGGTTGACCCCCCAAATCCGGCGGCTGTCTTGCTGACCCCTGCCCTCAACACATCGGCTGAGACAAAGTTTGAACCGATGCCGACATCAAGCAGATGATCCGTGATGTCACTGGCACTGTGACCGGAAGCATTGGTCGCAACCTGGCCGATCTTCCAGCGGGCTGCAGCCCCTTCGTTGGCGGCAATGGTGTTGATCGTGTTCTGCCAGTCGGTCAGGGAGACACTGTCACCTGTGCCGGTCAGCCGCAGCTGGTTGGTAATGTAATCAGCCACCCACTGTTCCAGCGGTGTGGAAAAGCCTGAAAGATCAACAGGAATACCCTGCAGCGTGGCGAGTGTCAGCGTGTTGTTGTCAATAACCGATTGCTTGGCGGTATCGAAATTGGCCAATGCTGTCAGCTGGTTGCTCCATTCCGAGGCGGAAACGGTACAGGCCTGATCACCACCGGAACGACTTTCGTTGTTGATATAGCAGGAATAGAAATTCGCCAGGGTGAAACTGCCCCGGTCGTTGTTGTCAAAAAACTCATCCACCAGCGCGTTGGCCGCGGTGTAATCAGCCGGATCGGGGTTGAGCGGATCATCGGCAAAAACGCCGACAAATCCGGCAATTTCATGAATTGAATCACGGACACGGATGACATCCGGGCGGTTGGCACGGCCAGGATCGTTGCTGATGGTGCGGAAAATACTCGACGTTGACCGGACATCATCGATGGATGCACCACCAGCGCTGAGCAGCGACTGCGTATAATCATCATTCTCACCCAGCAAATCATCAATAAGATTTGAGGTGATCATGTTCCAGTTGTCGTAAAAGCTCGACGATGTGTCAGATGATACGCCTTCATGCATCCAGTCTGCCGCACCAAGGGCACAGTTCCCCCCGGGGCAGGAAGAGGCATTGTCGGAAAGCGTCTGGTCAAACAGTGTCTGGAACTGGTTCTGATTGGACCCAATGTTCAGGTTGGCCAAGAGTGACGACATAAATTGCAGCTCGTGGCTATCGAGGGGGTAGCCACCAAAAGCATCAACATTGACATTGAGGTCTTCCAGCTGCTGGCTGGTAAGTTGCTGGTTTGGATCATTAAGCACTTCCTGCAATTGTGTCAGCAGGTCGGCGATAGGTGTTACCACCAGCCCCTTTGTCCCCCCAATCTTGGAAGTGGTGAAACCTGAATAGGCAACATTGGAGGCCAAAACGGCGCAGAAAAGGATAATGAGAAACCTAAACCTAAACATGACAATCAACCCCTATGCTTTTGAGTATAAACTAAAACGGTTTATGCTTGAAACGATCAATATGATCATTGCCAACCTCTCAAAAGTCCCCTTCCATTGTTACTGTGCACATGTATGACGCGCATACGACACACTGTCATTAAACGTTCCGTAAGGATAAGCCTTCGTTTCTCCAAACGGGTAATAGCAGCGGCCATCTTCATCGGTAAACAAGACCGTTCCGTTATCAAGATTACCGCCATAGGAAACACCTGAAGTGCAACCACTATCCGAGCAGTTTGTCGGGATTGTCATGGTGGCTCCCGCACCACCGCCGATGTAAATTTCATCATGATCAGCCAGACAGCCAGAGGTGCTGAAATCAGCAAGATCAAAGGTGATGCTGCTGGCCCCTGCCGAATAGGGAGCGTTCAGCGTTGCCACACAGCGGTACCCTGTTGTGCCGCCCTTCCCCGGGGTGGCATCCGTCTTTGCCACCGTACAGTCGCTCTCGGTACAGGTGCAGGTTCGGATATTGAAGTTCTCTTCAAGCTGGACGATATGCGCATCAACATCGAGACCGTCGCAATACACAACAGTCCGCCCCCGGGGCAGAATGAATTCATCTTCACTGTTCTGATCTGCGTTATAGGCCGCTTCAATACCATTGCACAGCCCCCCTTCATCAGGATTGAACGGGCTGCTTTTCTCAGGGGCGCTGGGGGTGCCGTTGACAGTCACCATCATGTCATGAACAGCTTTCCAACACTGGCTGTTCAAGGTGATATCATTCGCCAGTTCAGACCGGGAATTCAGGTTGTTCTCAATCGAGACCACATCCTGGTTGAGGGTCCTTTCGAGAAAATTGCTCAGATCGAGAGAAACTTCGTCTTTGGTTGTATCGATATAGACCTGATAGGCCACGATCCCCACTGATGAAATAATCCCAATAATGGCGACAACAACAAGAAGTTCGATCAGAGAAAAACCGTTACGCATTATCGATCCCCAAATAATGTGCGTATTATATAAGCATAAATTAATTTGTCATTAGCCAAAAAAAGGAAAACTATGCGGTTTCAAAGGAAAAACCGTCATGCCCTGGGACAACTCCATCGGGGCAAAGAGCCAGGGTTTCTTCATAGTCCGCTTCGAGGCCAAGATGGGTGAGCACGGCCAGTTCGGGCTGACAGCGGGCGATCCATTCAAAGGCCAGGTCAAAATGGGCATGAGCCTGATGGGTGCGGGCCCTCAACCCTTCGACAATCCACAGTTTTAGCCCCATAAGATGGGCAAAATTATATTCCGGTATTTCCACAACGTCGGTCGAATACCCCACGGTTTCATCAAAAACAAAACCGAGGCTGGTGATGCGGCCGTGATGCTGAAGCAGGATTTTCACATCAATACCGCCGATATCAATCCGTGTATCAGGTTCGATTTCAACGGCTTCCAGTGACGGGACGAAATAGGACGGGGATTTCTCGTTCTTGAAGAACAGATAGCTGAAGCGCGATTTGAGTTCATCAAGGGTCGCCGCCGTCCCGTAAATCGGCAATTTGACCTCATCAGGCCAATAAAAGGTTCGCAGGTCATCCATCCCGGCAACGTGATCAGCATGGGTGTGGGTGATCAGCACGGCATGGATTTTCGGGTTGCCCACCGCGATCAACTGGTTACGGATATCGGGCCCGGCATCAACAAGCAGGTTGAAGCCATCCTTCTGCACGAGAATGGCACAGCGCGTCCGCCGGTTCTTGGGATTGTGCGGATCACAGGTGCCCCACCCGGCCCGGCCAAGGGCCGGAACGCCGACAGATGTTCCGCAACCGAGCATTGTCACCTTCATGCCCCTGCCCCCATCTTGTGAAACAGCCTGCGGGTGTTTGCAGCCGTCAGACGGGCCATGTCCTGATCAGAATGACCTTTGATGCGGGCCAGACAGGACAGTGTATGCACCACATGGGCAGGCTCGTTACGCTTGATCTTGCGGACAGGTTCCGGCGAAAGATAAGGAGCATCGGTTTCCACGAGCAGCTTTTCATCGGGAACAGTCGCGGCAATCTCCCGCAATTCTTGTGATCGGTTGAAGGTCAGGATGCCCGAAAAAGAGATATAGAAGCCGATATCAAGGGCCCGCCGTGCCAGTTCAGCACCACTGCTAAAACAGTGCATCACCCCGTTCAAGGGTCCCTTGGCGGCGAATTCTTCGAGTGTCTTTGCCATATCTTCATCGGCATCACGCGAATGAATGACAATCGGCAACCCGGTTTCGATGGCGATTTCAAGCTGGGCACGGAATGAGGCCATCTGCCGGAGAGGATCAGCCCGGTTGTAGAAGTAATCAAGCCCGGCTTCCCCAACCCCGACACAGCGCGGATGATCAACCGCAGCCCGATAGGCATCACGGTTGTCGAAATCATCCTGATCATGGGCATGGTTGGGATGAACGCCCGCCGTGAACCAGATATTGTCGGCACTTTCCGCAAGCGCCCGCGGGCCCTCCTGATGCGTCAGCCTTGTGCCGATACAGATGACATCGGAGACACCGGCCTTCTGCATCCGGTCGAGCATTGCCGCCCGATCATCGGTGTAATGCGGGAAATCGATATGCGCATGACTATCGATCACGCCCTCTACCGCGGCCGTCATGCGCTTTCCTCTTCGACAAAGCGGGGAAAGACAGGGGTTGGCTTTTCCAGCGACTGGCCACCGGCAAGGCGATGGTCTGCCCCGAGATGATCAAAACCGCGCTTGTCTTCGTCTATCCCCAGCTGATCAAGCATATTCGCGGCAGCCTCAGGCATGACCGGCTGCATCAGGATGGCGAACTGGCGCAGGGATTCAGCCAGCACCCAGAGCACTTCGGCCATCCGGGCCGGGTCTGTCTTGCGCAACGCCCAGGGGGCCATCTCATCGACATAGCGGTTGGCCTCACCGACCTGATCCCAAACTGCCTTCAGCGCATCATGGAAAGCCTGGCGATCATAGCAATCACGCTGGATATCAAGCAGCCCGTCAATAGCCCCGAGCAGGGCCTGATCCGCCGCGGTGAGCGTGGCGGGGGCGGCAGGCATGGTTGCCTCACAGTTCTTGAAGATCATGGAAAGCACACGCTGGGAGAGATTGCCCAGATCATTGGCGAGATCACCGTTCATGCGATGCACCATCGCCTGATGGGAAAAATCGCCATCATTGCCGAACGGGACTTCACGCAACAGGAAGTAGCGCATCTGATCAAGCCCGTATGTTTCGGCTATCTGGACAGGGTCAATCACATTGCCGAGCGATTTGGAGATTTTCTGCCCTTCATTGGTCCACCAGCCATGGGCGAAAACCCGTTTCGGCAGGGGCAGTTCAGCCGCCATCAGAAATGCCGGCCAGTAGACAGCGTGAAACCTGAGGATATCCTTGCCGACCATGTGCAGGTCGGCAGGCCAGCGGCGGGCATAGGTTTCGTCTCCGTCTGGCTGGCCGTATCCGGCGGCTGTCATGTAATTGGTGAGGGCATCGAGCCAGACATACATGACATGAGCATCATCGCCGGGGACAGGCACACCCCAGGAAAAACTGGCGCGGCTGACCGAAAGATCGTTCAGGCCACCGGAAACAAAACTACGGACTTCGTTGAACCGTGATTTTGGCGCAACAAAATCAGGATTGGCATCATAATGGGCGAGCAGTTTATCCTCAAACGCGCTCAGCCGGAAGAAATACGAAGGCTCCTCGACCCACTCCACCGGTGCCCCGGAGGGAGCCTTGCCGTCAACAATCTCACTCTCGGCATAAAAAGCCTCATCGCGGACGGCATACCACCCGGCATAGGAGCCAAGATAGATCGCGTCATTATCCATCAGTTTTTGCCAGAGTTGCTGGCAGGCAGCGTAATGGCGGGGCTCTGTTGTCCGAATGAAATCATCATTGGTGAAATTGAGCGTCGCCGTCAGATCCCTGAAATTCTGGCTGACGTCATCGGTGAAATCTTTCGGATCAATGCCTTTGTCTTCAGCGGATTTCTGAACTTTCTGGCCATGTTCATCGGTCCCGGTCAGAAACATGACATCATAGCCGTCAAGGCGTTTGAACCGTGCCAGCACATCACAGGCCAGCGTTGTATAGGCATGACCGATATGGGGCTTGTCGTTCACGTAATAGATCGGGGTGGTGAGATAATAGGACGGTTTCATGCCCAGCCTTATCGGATCGGGTTAAATTCTGTTGCCAAGGTGTAGCCAAAACCCCTTCCCGGCGCAACCCCGATGACGGTCAGCTGCTGTTTCCGCAGAGGCGATTGATCAGGGCATAGAGCGGAATGGCAGCATCGAGATTGAGCGTTTCAGCCTCGACCATCTGTCTCAGGGTGTCCTGATGCAGGCTAGCGAGATCATCGGCATTGATCCGCCCGATAATGGCGGTGATGGCCTGTTCTTCGAGGTCCATGGTCGGCTCATTCGTCGGCTGGGGCATGCCCGCAGCCTGACGTGCCGCCCGCGCCAACAGGCGATCAAAGATCAAAAGGGCCGCCTGCCGTTTCGGCTGGTTGCGGGCACCCCCTGCCCCCCATCCCCGCGCCAGATCATCGATAGTCTGCGGGGGTGACCGCATGGAGGCCAGCACAGAACAGGTCTCGGCATAGAGATCGACAGCATTGCTCTCAGCAAAGAGACCGGCCCGGCCCGGGGCCCCATCAGCCAGCAGCGAGGCAACATCCAGCCAGTCGGGCGAGACATCAGGGAAATTCCGGCTGATCACCTGGCGGCTTGTTTCAAAATCAAGGGGTGAGAAGCCCACCACCCGGCAGCGGGAGCGTATGGTTGGCAGCACAGGCCGGGTTTCATGATTGATCAGGATGATCAGCGCCCGTTGTGGCGGTTCTTCGAGCGTCTTGAGCATGGCGTTTGCGCCGTTGTAATTGACAGCATCAAGTGCATCGATAATCACCACCCGCCATTCGCCCCGGGCAGGATGATGCGAAAGAAACGGGATCATCGTCCTGATCTGATCAATCGAGATCGTCTTGCTGGCCCGTTCCGGATCCGCCTCGATGGACAGCACATCAGGATGAGACCCGGCCTCGATCAAGGCCTTTTCGGCAGGGTTGATCACCGGTGCGGCAGGATCACCGAACAGACCGGCCTCCCCCTGCCCCGACATCAGCCGGGCTGCCAGCATCCAGGCCGCCGAAGCCTTGCCGATACCGCGCGGGCCTGAAAACAGGAAACTCTGGTGGCTGCGCCCCTCGCCGGTAATATTGATCTGGTCGAGTACCGGTTCATGGCCAAACAACTGCTGACAAAACCGGGGATGCTGGCCGCCTTCAGTTTCAGCGGTTTCGGTCATGACCTTTTTTCCAGAAGCGGGGTCAGATGGCGCGTGATCTCTTCATGGATCAGCATTTCATTCCGGTTCGCATCAATGATGATAAAGCGGTCACCCTGTGTCGCTGCGTGATCAAGGAAACCCTGACGGACCCTTTCATGAAACGCCAATCCCTTTTTCTCGAAGCGGGTTTCGGTATTGTCAACACGCTGGCTTCGGGCAAGACCGATCTGCGGATCGATATCAAGGAGAATGGTCACATCAGGGACAATCCCGCCGAGGCAATGCTGATTGAGCGCATCAATCATCGCCTTGTCGACACCGCCGACAATCCCCTGATAGACATAGGTGCTGTCATAGAAACGATCGGTGATGACAGCATCACCATCTTCGAGGGCCGGTTGAATGATCCGCATCAGGTTGTCACGCCGCGCCGCTGTCATCAGCAGGGCTTCGGTGACACTGTCCCAACGGGCTTCATCTCCCTGAACAAGCAGCTCGCGGATCAGTTCAGCCCCATGGGTACCGCCAGGCTCCCGCGTCTGGGTGACCTTGCCGGGCCAGACTCCGGCGATCCAGTTGGCCAACAGGCGGATCTGAGTGGATTTGCCACTGCCCTCACCGCCTTCGATTGATATGAAGAAACCGGAAGCCATGGGCCCTAGTTCCCTGAAGCATCAGGGGCCGGTTCACTGCCAAAGATCAGGGTGTTGAAAAACGCACCGATCTGGCGATGCCAGGGCAGTTTTGCGACATCACGGGCCGCCACCAGCGGAAACCGCTCTTCTGCCCCATCGATCACAAAAACAGCTTCGCCAAGGGTCTCACCACGGCTGATCGGGGCTTCGATATCAGGGTTGATCTCAAACCGTTTGCTGATCTTCTCGTGGTCGCTACGGTCCATAACGCGCGAGACAGTTTCGGCTGAAACAAGATCAACCCGCTTGTCGACCCCCAGCCAGACCTGGGCCGAGGCAACAGGCGCGTTCGCCTCCAGAAGATCGAACTTCCGGAATGTGCGGAAAGCAAGCCCCATCATCCTGATGCTCTCGGTCTTGCGCTCGGCACTGGAGCCGAGCCCGTTGATCACCATAATAATGCGCTGTCCATCCTGAATGGCAGACGCCGTCAGGCCATAGCCGGAGTCATTGGTGTGACCGGTTTTGAGGCCGTCTGCACCATCGAAATTGTACAAAAGTGGGTTCCGGTTAGGCTGCTTGATACCATTATAGGTGAACGATTTTTCAGCATAAATCTTATAAAGATCGGGGAATTCAGCAATCATCGACCGGGCCAGAATGGCGAGGTCCCTCGCCGTGGTGATGGTAATCTCATCCGGCCAGCCGGTGGCATTGCCGAAAACAGTGTTCTTCATGCCGAGTTTGCGGGCCTGCGATGTCATCTCGTCGGCGAAAGCTTCTTCGGTTCCGGCAAGACCCTCGGCAACAACGATAGCAGCATCATTGCCGGACTGGACGATGATCCCCCGCAACAGATCTTCCACTGTCACCTGACTGCCGATTTCAAGAAAGCTCCGCGAGCCACCCTTGCGGTAGGCCTTTTTCGAGACAATGAACTTGTCATCAAGTTTCAGGCTGCCGTCCCTGATCTGTGCGAACATGATATAGGTGGTCATCATCTTCGCCATTGAAGCCGGTTTCATGGGCGCATCGGGGTTTTTGCCATAGAGCACCTTGCCGCTATCAAAATCCATGATCACCGCGTATTCGGAGGGGGTGATGATCTCGGCACGAACAATGCCCGTCAGCGCCAGGACGCCTATCAGGGCAGGCAGCACACCCTGAACAATTGATCTGATGGCTCGGCAAAACATGATCCAAAAAACCTCTGGTTACTGATATTAAAGGCTGAATATCTTTGTTATGTGGTCAAAAGATGACCTATTCAAGAACAATCTTGGCCCCGTCAAACCCGCGACTGTAGACAGAGGCGAGGGTCGCATCGGCAACCTGCACATCATCGATGGGGCCGACACGGACGCGGTGCATGACCTTGCCTTCGCTGTCAACGGTGGAAATGGTGACCGGCCCGACACCATTGAGTTTCGCCGCGACGTTCCGAGCATTGGCCTCCTGGCTGAAAGCCCCGACCTGAACCCAGATTTGCGTCTCTACAGGTGGCATTTCGATCACTTCGGTCGACCGTGCCGAAGAGATCAGATCAATTGCCGAAACAGCACCGCCATCACCGCGATCAATCACCGCCCCGCTCTGGCTTTTTGAAGTCAGTGACACGGTCGGCACAGCCGCAGCGTTATAATTCGGTTTCGAGACCGGTGTCCGGTCGGAAATCGAGGGGAACCGCCCTTCCTTGGCCTCTTGTTCAAGCCTGAGGGTTTCTTCGGCCAGAATCTGCACCCGAACACGGGCGATACCCTTTTTCTGGAAGCCGAGAAGCCGCGCGGCTTCGCGGGAAAGATCAATGATCCGCCCGGCCACGAATGGCCCCCGGTCATTGATCCGGACAACAAGGGAACGGCCGTTTTCCAGATTGATCACCCGCACCGCCGAAGGCATTGGCAGGGTCTTGTGGGCTGCTGAGACGATAGACGGATCGAAAATCTCACCATTGGCGGTCAGCTTGCCGCCGAACTCATCCCCGTACCATGAAGCGATGCCGGTTTCGTCATAGGCAAGGTTACGTTCGGGATAATACCAGATGTTGTTGATCTCATACGGGTCACCGACCTTGTATCGCGGTGCGGCAACAGGCTCATCAGCAGAAGATTTGATCGACTTTTTGGCATAATGCGCTGCGAGTTCAACAGTCGCACAGCCGGAAAGGATAACAACCAGCCCAAACAGCCCGAGAAGGATCCGGATTCCCTTCACAACCTGCATCGCCTGCCTCCCCCCATGACCTATCTCATGGTGTCGGAGAGCGTTCCGACAGCAATGGCGAAATAGTTGGACCGGTTCCATTTGAGGATAGCTTCGTAATTGTCATAAACAAGATACGACCGGCCATCAGCCCCGTCAGGGAGAACCAGGCGGGCACGGATTGCCCGTGAGGGGAGAGCCGAGCCATCATTTTTAAGAACGCCAAGGGCAGCCCATTGCGGCAGCGGCTTCCATGTCTTGCTGTCATGCAGGGCCATGGCATTGGCGGGGCTGGCTTCGCCCGATGCGGGCAGCCGCACCTCACGCCCCCAGGTGATATCGTCACGCCAGCCGGAACGCTTCAGGTAATTTGCCGCCGAGGCAAACACATCAGCCTGGGTTCCCCAGATATCACGACGGCCGTCACCATCGTAATCCTCGGCAAAACGACGAAACGATGAGGGCATAAACTGGCTCTGCCCCATGGCCCCGGCCCAGCTGCCTTTCATGGCATCAACAGTGATATGGCCTTCATCGATGATCTTCAGCGCGTGCATCAACTCCTTGCGGAAGAAAGCCGACCGCCGACCGTCATAGGCGAGGCTGACCAAGGCCGGGATCACATCAAAGCCACCAAGAACACGGCCGAAATCCGTTTCAATCCCCCAAAGGGCAACGATGAAACGCGGCTGTACACCATATTTTGCGCCGATCTCTTCCAGAAGAGCACGATGGGTTTGATAGCGGGCCTGGGCGCGTTTCTGGCGGGAAACAGGGACAACGCGATCAAGATACTGGGCAAAGGTCAGGGTAAACTCAGGCTGCTTGCGATCGAGCTCAATGACCCGGGGAACCAGCGCAACACCAGTCAGCGCGGCATCAAGCGTTGCTTCCGAAACACCCTCAGCACGGGCATCAGCCCTGAGATCACGCAACCAATCATCGAGATTCTCGGCAGCATGGGCCGTGGTGACGCCCAGAAAGACTGTCAAGGAAAGCATCAAAGCAGCGAATAATCTGGCCATGGGAACCCCGAGAATGATCGCAACAACAGACTATCGTTTGCCCTCCGCAATGACAAGGGAAAAGGACAAGATTTTGTAGCTCAAAGCCAGGTGAAGAGCATATATAGAACAACTGGCACGGTGAATGTCGCCAAGGCCGTGCTCGCCATGATCGTCGTTGCTGTCCGTCCGGTATAGGCCCCGTAGACATGCGAGAGCATGAACACATTGGCCGCCACCGGCAGACAGGCCGACAGGATTGCCACCTCAACCCAGATCCGCCCCTGCCCCGGAATCAGCACAAACAGCCCCGCCACCAGCAGCGGATGCAGGATCAGCTTGAGCAGCGTCAGGCTGCCGATCTGGCCGATAACACCGCTGTATTTCTGGCCGTGCAGGGTCGCCCCGAGGGCAAACAGGGCCACTGGCGGGGCTGCATAAGCAAGAAGATCAAGCAGCCGTGCTGCCACCAGCGGCATCTCAAGCCCGGAGGCTGCAAAAAGCAGGCCGGCCACCACCGATTGTAAGAGCGGGTTTTTGACCATGGTCAGCGCGATGCCGCCAACGGCCGAGATCACGTTGCCGCCCTCTTTCGAGACAAAAAACGCAGTCAGCCCCAGCAGGAAGATTGTATCGGCAAACAGCAGCAGCCCGGCGGGCAGTGCCGCCTGGTCACCAAAAGCCATGATCGACAGCGGGATGCCCATATAGCCGTAATTCGGATAAGCGGCATTGAGCCCGAAAATCCCCTGCTCCGCGCGGCTCAGGCCAAAAGCCCCTCGGGCCAGCACAGCGGCGAGGATAAACATGATGATCGTCACCATCTCATACCGCCAGATGAACCCCCAGTTAAGGATATCCGCCGGATCATTGGCGGCGACCTTGGTGAACATCAGCGGCGGCAGGGCCACAAAAAAGGCAAAACGCGAGAGCAGTGCCGCCCCGTCAGCATCGCAGAAACCGACCCGCCGGGCACCATAGCCGAGAAAGATCAGTGCGAAGAACGGGATTGAGATGGACAGGACTTCGAACATAAAACACCAAAAATTGCCGCTGCTGATGAATACACCAAACCGGCGGGGTTTTGCACCGTCTTTTTATGATGGGGAATAAGCACGCCTGGGCGCAACGCGAAGGGTTTTCATTCCGCAACCCCGGTGCTATACACAAACCCGGAGGATGGGTGGCAGAGCGGTTGAATGCACCGGTCTTGAAAACCGGCAAGGGTGAAAGCCCTTCGTGGGTTCGAATCCCACCCCATCCGCCACCCTGCACCAGGCTTCTTGTTGCTCAAAAAATGGCGATTCCGGCAGGACTCGAACCTGCAACCTGCTGATTAGAAGTCAGCTGCTCTATCCAGTTGAGCTACGGAACCGTTGGGTCTTTATACCAGATGATGCGTTAAAAATCGCGGGGCAAAAATCAATGCCCTCAATGGGTCCAGGCCTGTCTTCTGCCCGGGGCAAAATTATCGGCATAGGCCCGCAGCGACCGCCGCCGCCGCCCCTGCCGGATGACAATGTGATCAATCCCGTTGGTCTCGGCATAAGCAATCGCATCATCAAGGCTCGGGAATTTGAGATGCACCGTCCGCAGCGTATCGCCAGAGGATTGCCAGCCCATCAGCCTGTCCGGGGTGGCGCGATCATGGCGGGGGAACTCAAGCACCCATTCCGCCGTGCTGGCACGCCCCGACTGCATGGCTGTTTTGGCTTTCTGGTAAATGCGTGCACGCATGAACACCCCCCAAGATACGGCTCGTCACTGATGTGATCGTACCATAAAAATGGTCGGAGCGAGAGGATTCGAACCTCCGACCCCCTGCTCCCGAAGCAGGTGCGCTACCAGGCTGCGCTACGCTCCGACCGGTTAATGGTCGGAGTGGAGAGATTCGAACTCCCGACCCTCTGGTCCCAAACCAGATGCGCTACCAGGCTGCGCTACACTCCGACACCCCTTGTCTATCCATGAAGCCGGATAAAATCAAGCCCTTCCGCTGCGTCAATTCTCGCCTGGCGGCAGAACCAGCATTGTGCCTTTGCCGAGCCCGAGTTTTTTGGCCTCACCGGCAGCGATTTCAAGCACATAGAGGGCCGGCCCAGCCGAGCGCAGCGATTCATCCGAATACGGCACGGTGTGATGATGGCTGTTGAGCCACCGGCCTGCCGCATCGAAATAGAGAATGTCGAGCGAAACAGGCGTGTTCTTCATCCAGAATGAGGCCTGGCGTTCCTCTTCAAAGATAAACAGCATGGCATCACCCGGGCCGAAATCTTCGCGGAACATCAGGCCGCGGGCCCGTTCGGCGGGATCATCGGCGATCTCGGCGGTCAGCACCACCTCGCCATCGGGGGTTGTCAGCCGCAGGGTGAGTGTATCGGCCGCGTGAAGCCCGGGTGCTGCCACCAGCACCAGCAGGAGAAGGGCATTTCTAACCCAGCACCACATAGATCACGACCAGGATCAGGGTCAGCAGACCCAGCTGGACGACCGCGGCCGGCCCGGGCACAACCGGTCCCGCCACCGGATGATCAGCGAGCGTCTCACTGGCCCGTGAAAGCCGCTGCCCGAGCGCCACAGCAGCACGTTCAAACGCCCCGGCCCCTGCGAGAAACGCTGCCACCAGCGGCCGCACCAGCATCGGTGCAAGACGGCGATAGAACCAGTCAGTGTTCAGGACAGTCGACCGGATCTCAGGCGGATAGAGTTTCGCCCACATCAGGAAGACAAAGGCCAGCATCGCGAAGATCAGCAGCTGCAACTGGCCGATCACATGGCTGGCATCATAGGGC